>CAYNST010000013.1:28351-45112 GCA_964399955.1 uncultured Cellvibrionaceae bacterium
GGGCAATCACAATTGCAGACGGCGGGCTTTATTGTGGGTCATTGTGGGCGGGTCACGCCTATCACTGCCTTTCCCGCCGTCGCCTCCATCAACTGCAGGCGCAAGGAGTCGAGCAGGTGCTCCGGGCAGTCAAAAGCCAGATGCACCACTTCGGAGTAGGACGCGCTGATGGCGTCGATACCCTTGCTCGCGACGATATGCCGTGCCCGTTCCTCCAGGCTAAAACTCATCCGCACCTGCACATTGACCCTGGGCACCACCTCTAGAAGTTCTGCTTGGTCCAGAGCGCCGGAGACCGCTTGCCCATAGGCCCGGGCCAAGCCGCCTGCGCCCAGTTTTATACCTCCGAAATACCGCACGACCAGTGCGAATACGTCACCCACCTTGCGCTGCATCAAGACGTTCAACATGGGTTTTCCCGCCGTGCCTCCGGGCTCGCCGTCGTCATTGAAGCCCGCAGAAAGCGCTTGCTCCGGGTCGCCGAGCAGGTAAGCGGAGCAGATGTGGCGGGCATCCGGATGACCGTTTTTTGTCTGTTGCAAAAGTTCGGCAAAGGCCTCTTTGCCGGCAACCGGCCACACCTGCGCGATAAAGCGGCTGCGCTTTTCTTCGTAGGTGAATTGTGAGGGTTTGGCCAGGGATTGGTAGATTTTTCTCATTAGTAGGCATGCCGGTGGAGGGGGAATGGTTACGGGTTCGCATTATCCGCTGAGCAACTGATATTTCTGCACTTCAACCTGTTGTTTATACAAACGGGCGACTAATTTTAATACAGGATCTTCTGCAGCAGACAGATCGCCGGAACGGCTTTTTTAAACTCGGCCGCTACGTTTGCTTAAGGATTCTGCCGTGTGGCCCGTTGATGGGTCGAGCGATTGGTCGTTGAGTTGCGCTCGGAAGCGCCGTCAAACTCGGGCACGTGTTCCACGTTTGGTTGCTATGCGCCACCGTGAAAGTTCGTGTTGCAAAGGTATGCTTGTGATGCTGTCAGCAGTGTCTGCCCTTGATGTGAGCTTTGGTGGCTTTGGCAATTTCATTTGAAAGCGCTACAAGGAGAGAGTTATGGTTTCAAACAATGAGCTGGCCCCAAAAAAATCCCTCACGTTTTTAGCACTCGCGGTTGCGGTTTGGCCTATGCCGGGTTTTGCACAGGAGCCGCAGATAACCATTGAGTTCAGCCAAAAGGTGGCGACCGCG
Organism: uncultured Cellvibrionaceae bacterium; assembly: GCA_964399955.1. Lineage (GTDB taxonomy): Bacteria > Pseudomonadota > Gammaproteobacteria > Pseudomonadales > Cellvibrionaceae > CAYNST01. Next base: position 29,549 of record CAYNST010000013.1, read on the forward strand.
TATTTCCAGCAAGATAGCACCGGCCTGCTGGTGCCGGTCACAGCCGACGGCGTACCTTACAAATTGTGCTCAGGTCTGGAAGGCAACCCATGCAACTTGGGCACCGCAAATACTTTCGGTTACTACCAACTCGACGGCGGTGAGCCCAACGGTGTCTGCAGTACAATTACTGTTTACATCAATGGCAGGCCCCATACCTACGCTGACCCCAATGACCCTGACTGTGCCTAAATAACCGGTGCGATGCCAGCGGTTCCTTGAAAATTGAGCAGAGACTGCAATCCGTTTTTGGCGGTGGCCCATCCTAAAAGGTAAACGTCAATTTACTTATCAATGTGCGCCCAGGCGCAAAAACCGGAGCCGCAGGCAGGAATGCCTCGGCTCCGGACTGCAGATGTCCGGCGTAAATGGATAGCGGCTGGTGCAGAAGGTTATAGGCTTCCAGAGAAAAAAAGCCGCTGCGCTTGGGGAAGCGAAAGTTCAACGCGGCGTTCACAAGCGGTGCTTGGTCTCGTTGTTTATGCAGATTGAGGCTGCCGCCGGGGTCCCGATTCAAAAAATAATTTTCTGTTTGCTCTACCCAGTCCAGGCTGAAGCGCCCGCTCCAGTATTCATCATGAAAATACGCCAGACCCAGGTTCACGTGGCGAAGATCCAGCTCCAGTGGAACTTGCGTGTCGGCTGCGACAAGACCAATCATTTTGTTTTCCTGGACCCATCGCCAATCAGAAAAGAGCGTGACGCGGTCATTCAACAGATAACTCAGGTCCAGTAACCATTCCCGCTGCTCTATGGGGTGAGCCTGAATCTCGGGCGACTCCGAACCTCTGGTGAGGAGGCCCAAGTCCTTATATTTGCTGTCACGCAGCTGCAGCGCGGCGTGAAACCCGCTTGACTCCCAGGCGGCGCGAACGGCGGTCGAGTCGTCAGGGGAGAGGTTGGCCAGGTCCTGGCGAATGCCCACATCAAAAATGTGCGTGGGCTCCAGCCGGCCGGTGCGGGGGTAAAGTTCTGCCAAGGCCCGCCAGCGGGCCAAAGTCACTCTTAGGTTGGCCGGCAGTGAGGCGGACAGTCCCAGCTTGTAGGTGGGTTGTTGTTGGTGGTGTTCCACCGCCTGCTGGCCCCACTTGGAGTCGGTGCCGCCAATGCCGGCCAGCAGGCGCAGCTGCCCACCAAATGCGGTCTGGGATCCGTCCAGGTAAAGACGCTGCACATAGCTTGAGTCGGTATAGTCATCATTGATATTGAACGGCGGGAACGGCAGACGGATTATTACGGAACCCTCCGCGTCCAGACGTTCATAGGCGTAGCCGGTCTGCAGACTGAATTTGTCGCCTTTGTGGACAAAGGTCAGTTCGTGAACCTGGTGCTTGCTGTCCCCCTCAATCTCGGCCACAGGTTCCAACTGCAGGTTCACGCCGCGCTTCTGGCTGACATGGGCAAGCAGCGCCTGGTGGGGCTTGGGTTGCCAGGCGAGGCCCAGGCTTCTGGCCCGGTGGGCGTTATCGCGACGCAGGCTCTCGTGAAAATAGGGCGACTCAATGCCGCGCGTGAGATCGCCGTAAATTTCTTGGCGGCGGTTGTATTCGACCAATAATTTCAGATCGAAGGGCAGTTGTTGGTGAAGCGCCAGTTCGGTCAACGCCACATCCAGGTCGTTATTGGTTCGGTAGCCTGCACTTTGCTGCTGGTATTGGCCGGCAATCAGCGCTGTCGATTTCCCCGTGGCTTGCAGTTGCCACTCGTGACCCCGGCTTGCCTGAGAGCCAAGCGTGGGGGTGGCGTAACCCGAAATGCCGCGACGGTTGAAAGCAGGGCCGTACTCGTGCAGCCCCATGTGGCTGGGCAGCAACCACGGATAGGCCTGTATGCCGGTTTGACCAATGCCCACGTTCAACGCGTTGGCGGTTACCGGCTGCAGTAATTTACTTTGCAGCGCGGCGTCGGCTCGCAGCATTTGCGCCCGGGGCTGGCTGGCGTAGGACAGCGCCAGGGCATGATGAGCCGCGTAGTCGGTGGGAGCATCGCTTACAGCGCGGGCCGCTAGAGCACGCGCACGCTCCATAAAACCCAACTGTTGGAACAGGCGAGCCTGGTTTGCCTGATGGGCTGCCGCGTCGCTGCCCAGTAGCGAGCGAGACCGGTAAACTGCACGGTTGTCGTTTTTGACAATGGCTTGTTGCAGTAGCCGATACGCTTCCGGCACACGGTTTTGCTCCTGCAGCAGCCCCGCGTTGTATAGCCAGGGGGTGGGGTCTGCAGGGTCCAGTTGTTGCGCCAGGGCATACTGGGTCCCCGCCCAGGCGGTTTGATGCTGCTGCGCGTAGGCCCGGCCCAGATAACTGCGTAGCGCGCTGTTGTTTGGGTCCAGCAATACCGCGAGTTCCAGCGCCTGGCGCCCGGCTTCGGTCCGGCCCAGCTGCATCAGGGCCATGCCGCGACCCCAATGTGACAGCGGCTCGCCACTGGCTAAGGTGATGGCGCGGTTGAACTGGCGCAGTGCTCTGGCAGAGTCCATTCGATTCAGCGCGACAAAACCGCTCAGCGCATGCAACTGGCTCTGCTCAGGGGCTTGTGACAAGGCTATATCAAGGTGCTCGGCTGCGTGGCTCACCTTGCCCTGGCTCAGGTACAATTCGGCTACCCGTGCCTGTAGAAAAACATTGCGCGGCTGCACATCCAGTGCCTGCAGCGCAAGCTGCAGGGCCTTGTCCAGTTGGCGGTTGCCTTGCAGCGCGTAGGCATGCACGGTTAATGCGGTAACATTGTTGCCGGCGGATTCCACCAGAGATGAGGTCTGCTGCAGGGCGGCCTGAGCCTGCCCCTGGAGAAGCGTCATCAGGGCGCCAATCGCCTTCACCTCCATGCGGTCGCCATCTTCAACGCCTGTTAACCACTCGCGGGCCTCGTCTCTGCGCCCCAGTGCCAGTGCCAGCGCGGCCGTCAGTGCCGTGGAGCCACCTGTGTCCTGTAAGCGGCGATAGGCTTGGCGGTACTGTCCGCGTTCCAGCAGTGGCTGCAACTCACCGGCATGCAGGGTGTGCACCACCAAGGGGGGGAAGTACAGTGTCCACTCTGCTGCTTCGTGCAGCTGAACGGTGAATACGCCCCGAGGTGCACTGTCTGCGCCCGCTTCGGCCTGCTGACCTTGGGTCAGACGCAGTTGCCCCTCGGGGTTGCTGACCAGGACCGCCCCCTCGACCACCGCCACACGATTGCGGCCGGTTTGCTCGCTAACGATGAACTCCGTGCCGTCGACGGCGGCATTCAAATAGGGCGCCTTGACCGTGAAGGGTTTGGGTGTGCGCGAAAGGAAATGGCCGGCACCCTTGATGAGTTGCAACCAAAAGGAGGTTTCAGCCGACTGAAGGTGTATGACAGAGTCTCGGTTAAGCCGCACCAGGGTGTTGTTGTCCAGGCGCAGGGCGGCTCGCTGCTCTTCTACCCGCAGGGTGTCGCCGTGACAGAAGTAGTCGTGCAACTCGGCTGCGTGCCAGCTGTCGTCGGTTTGACTGCGCCAGAAAACCGCCCCTTCAAGGCTGACCAGCTGGGCCGCCCATGCCGCACAACGGGGGCTATCGGCCCGCGCAACTGCGGATAGCAGCAGCACGATTGCAACCGTACAGCTGCCGAGAAACACATTAAGATTGACTATTTTTTTCAAGTGATCTGCCCGTTGGTGCCGTATCGGATTCGTCGGTGCATTGTTTAAGGTAGTAGAGGCTGGGCCCGTCTGTGAATCGGGCGGCCAAATCGGCAAACAGCGGCCGTGCCTGCTCCCGTTGCGATCCTTCATAGGCCTCAAGTGCCAGGGCAAATGCCTGCTGCAGTTGGCCGGCAGCCGCGAAGGTATAAAGTCCCGTTGCGGCCTGGCGATTGCGCAGCCTGAAGCACCCCAGGTAACGCAGAGCCTGGGCCTTTTCCGCAGACAGTTGCTCCAGCATCTGCGCAATGGGCGTTGTGCATAGAAAGCCGGTACCCAGGTCGCGGTTGAAGTGCTCCACCCGTGAGGCGGTGTTTATGATATCGCCCACCGGTGAATACTCAAAGTGTCCCGCAGCGCCAAGGTTGCCTAATGAGAACTGACCTCCGTGCAAGGCCGCGCAGGTCGGCAAGCGGCGCGCAAGCTCCGGCCGCTCGGCCAGTTGCTCCTGAATCTGGCGCGCGGCGGTGAGCGCCTGCAGGCACATCTCAGGCGTCAGGGCGTCTCCGTGCCAAAGCGCAAGCAGGCTGTCACCTACAATATTGCCCACCGTGCCACCGTTTTTTTTAACTACATCCACCAGTAGCCCGTAATAGTCGTTCATCATCTGGTGCAAGGCGTCTGGCTGCATTTGCTCCGACAAGGTTGTATATCCCCGAACATCAGTGAGCAGGCAGACGCCGTGCACCAGTTGATGACGGTTCTCCAGTACATTGAAGTCGCGGCCTAGCCGCGCTGCGGCGGCCGGCGGCAGATAATGCCCCAATGCCTGCCGAATGGCACGAAGCCTGCGCACATTCTGGCGGTAATGCACCGACAGGGCGTAGCCATTGCCCATCAGCAGCGTAGCAGAGGGGGCAAGCCAGGGTAGCCAACGTTGCTGCGCGAATTGCCAGATCACCACGCCGCTGTAGAGTCCCACCACCAGGGTTTGTCCGGCGAGGTTGTTCAGCCTGGACAGGCGGTGACAAAGCAGCGCCATTAGAAAAAAGCCGGCGCATACTACCACTGCCAGCCACAGCGGCCAGCCTTGGATAAAACTGCGGTCCCATAAGTTGGCGAACACGGTGGCGGAGATCTCCACCCCGCTGAGGTCCACGCCCAGATTGTTGCTGAACACCGTGCGGTAAGCATCGCGCTGCTCGGTCTGCAGGGTATTTGAAAAGCCCACATAAACGATTTTGCCGGCAAACTGTGCAGCCAGGGCTTCCTGTGACATGAGCAACACTTGATCTATGCTGTAGGTAGGGATTGTCTCCGGCGGGCCGTAATAGTTGATGACCCGGGCACTTGAGTCATCCAACAACTGCCACAAATACCCAAGCTGAGGCTCCTCCGGTGCCCTGGCCTCAAACTGTTGACGCCGCTTATGCAACTCTTGCAGTTGTTCGGCCAGGCTGACGTTCGACGCGGAGCTGGCGCCCAAGTGACGGTGCAAGCGCTGCAGGTGGGCTTCGGGCTGGAGCGCCATAAATGCCAGCAGTGGCTGACTTGCCGCAGGCCCGCTGGCCAATTCGTGCCAAAGCGGCACCTGATAGACCCGTGCGGGGTACTTGGGCAATGTGAACGCGCCACTGCCCAGTGCCGCCTTTGCCAAAGGCGGGATAGGGGGCACAACTTCCTCTATGTCCAGCCACCCGGCGGCGGAGGCAAGTTGATAACGGCGCAAGTAGGTAAACAACAACACGCGGCCGGACTGCCGCACCGCGTCTGCCAGAGCCTGGTCTTCCGCGTCCGAGCGGCGCTCGCGAAAGGCAATGTCCATGACGATCAACCGGGCATCCACCGAGCTCAGGCGCTGGATCAGACCTGCATACACGGACCTCGGCCAATTTCCGGTATGGTTGGAAAGCCCCATTTGCTCACCGGCCGTACCATGTATGGCCACTATGGCAATCTCGGCAGGCGGCGGCCGGAGACCGCGCATCTCGAACAGCCGAGGCAGGCTCCATTCGCGCTCAAAGGGCAAAAGCGCCAAGCCTGCTACCGTGGCCACAGTGCAGCCAGCCATGAACAAAAAAGCTTGTGCCAGTTTTAATTGACGCCCATTTACCGCAAAATGCATTGCGCACCCGCTATCTGAAGCCGGTGCCAGTTTGCCAGCAAAGGGAAAAGGTTACTGCCAGCCATGCTTGAAAAGGTCAGTTTGTTCTCCAGCATATCTGGGTCCTCGCTTGCGCAGCTTGAGAGCAGCTCTACGCTGCGCGCCTATCCTAAAAATACCCTCCTGTTCATGGAGGGTGACAGCAGCGGTCAATTGTTTATCATCCGGTCCGGCAGCGTCTGTGTCTACACTGACGATGGCGACGGGCGGCAGTTGGTTTTAAATTATATGGGGCCGGGGGAATACTTTGGTGAACTGTCGCTGATTGACAGCAAGCCGCGCTCGGCTTCGGTGATCACGGTGGAAGAGTGCGAGATGATGTGCATATCGCGGGACAGCTTCCACACTTTTCTGCGACAGCACCCTGAATGCTCTGAAACACTGCTGGCCGAGCTGGTACAGCGAATTCGCGACCTTACCAGTCAGGTCAAGGATATGGCGCTACTGGACGTATACGGGCGGGTGGCCCACACCTTGTCCAGATTGTGCAATGATTCGGCCGACGGGCGCAGCGTCAAGCTTACCCATCAGGACATTGCCAATATGGTTGGTGCCTCTAGAGAGATGGTAAGCCGGGTGATGAAGGAGCTGGTGATTGGCGGCTACATTGAGATGCAGCAAAAGCACATACGCATTCTGAAGACCTTCCCCAAAAACTGGTAACGCCTTGCCGGTCCGCTGTTACACCACGCCGGGCAGCCGAGTCAGGTCTATGCTTGCATAGCAGTGCCGCTCGGGTTCTGGCTGGCCCGCATCGCGCAGGCTCTGTTCAAACAGCTCCACCAGGGTTGCGCCCTCTATGGCGGGCAGCTCGATGACAAATCGGGTCCGACTGCGCCGTCGTTGACTCCACCTGGGCGCCAGATCGGCCAGGTTGAACGGCAGAATATTGTGCAAAAAACGACGGTATAAAACCTGGTGATTGGCATCCGCAACGTCCAGCCAATGGCCAATAACCCCGGGCGGCACGGCCTGATGGACAGGGGCATCTCCAGCGGGTGCTTCACCTTCAAGTGTCTGCACTTTGCCAAGGCCAAGACCATCGTCCTGCACCTTCAAAAACAATTTGTATTTTTTTTTCAGCGGCATCGTCAAACCTCTATTGATCGTATTGATCTTGGCTCGGGGTCTGTCGGATGTTGCCCAGCCTGGCGGTTGCTGCCCCTGGCGCGTTTACCTGGTGCTTAACCACCGGTTCCGACCACCTTTAGCGGGTCCTCGTACTTCAGTGCCAGAGCCTGAGCTACCTGCGGGTGGGTGATGGCTCCACGCGCTATGTTCAGGCCACGTCTGAAACCGTCGTTGCCTGCCAAAGCCCGCAGCCCGTGTTCCGCCAAGTCGAGTATGTACGGTAGGGTGGCGTTGGTCAGGGCTTGAGTGGCCGTGCGAGCGACGGCGCCCGGCATATTGGACACGCAATAATGTACGATGCCATCGACCAGGTAGGTTGGTTGCTGATGGGTAGTCGGCCTGCTGGTAGCAAAGCAGCCACCTTGATCAATGGCTACATCTACCAGCGCCGAGCCGGGCTTCATGGTGGCCAGGTCCTCACGGCGGACCAATTTGGGCGTCGAAGCTCCGGGAACCAGAACAGCACCGATGACCGCATCTGCCTGGCGCAGATAATGTTCAACCGCGTCGGCGGTGGCGTACACGGTTGCCAGCCGCGGCCCGAAAACTTCGTCCAGATAGCGCAGCCGATCAAGGGATTTGTCCATCAGCGTGACCTGTGCGCCAAGTCCGGCGGCCATGCGCGCGGCATTCAAACCCACCACGCCCCCGCCCAGCACCAAGACCTTGGCCGCAGTTACCCCGGGCACACCGCCGAGCAGAGTGCCGGCTCCGCCGCTGGCATTTTCCAGGCAGCGTGCGGCGGCCTGTATGGACAGTCTGCCCGCAACTTCGCTCATGGGGGCAAGCAGGGGCAGGCGACCCGCGCTGTCGGTGACGGTTTCGTAGGCGATGCAGCTTGCGCCGCTGTTTAGCAACAGTCTGGCCTGGGCAGGATCCGGCGCCAGATGCAAATAGGTGAAGAGGATCTGCTCTGGCCTGAGCCGGCTGCATTCATTCGGCTGCGGCTCCTTGACCTTGACGATCAGGCGTGCAGCGGTAAAGACGTCCTCGGCGGAATTCAGCACTGTGGCGCCAGCATGGCGGTAGTCTTCATCGCTAAAACCCACGCCTTCGCCTGCGTGGCTCTCCACAAAAATCCGATGTCCGGCTGCGCTCAGCTCGCGGACGCCCGTTGGGGTGAGCCCAACCCGATATTCCTGGGCTTTTATCTCTCTGGGGATGCCTATATCCATTTTATTCCTCGATGCGCTGCAGCAGGCTGGCCATCATCGCGGTCCAATATCGCAGAGTTCAAGCCACCGGTTAATGCCAGCACTTTTGAATTTTTGCCTGTGGATAACGGCATAGAACATACGATTGAAATTGCGGTGCGGCACCGGCAGGGGTACCAGAGACCCGCGCTTGAAGGCATCAGCCAGAGAAATCTGCGACAGGCAGGCGATGCCGAGGCCGCTTTCCACGGCGCGTTTGATGGCTTCGGTGTGCTGCAGTTGCAGCAGCACTTTGAGATTGGGTAAAAGCCCGTGCAGGGCGCGGTCGAAGGTTTGACGGGTGCCAGAACCCGGTTCACGCAGTATCCACTGCGCCTGCAGCAGGTCGTGGTCGGTCACCTCATCTTTGCCGGCCAAAGGGTGGCCCGGCGCGCAAAAACACACCAGCTCGTCCTTGCGCCAGGGGATCAGCTCCAGGTCGTGGTGTTGATACTCGCCCTCAATCATGCCCAGGTCGATATCAAAATTCAGCAGTTTTTCTGCAATGGCCTGGGTGTTCGCCACCTCAAGGCTCACCTGGGTGCCCGGGCATTGCTGCATGAATTCGGCAATCAGGTTAACGGCCAAGTAGTTGCCAATGGTAAGCGTAGCCCCCAGCTTTATAGGCCCCACCTTTTTGTGTTTTTTTAGATCTGCTTCAAATTCGTGGGCCATCGCCAATAGCGCCTCGGCCTTTGGGCGCAGCAGCCGTCCGAACTCGTTGGTTTGCAGACGCTTGCCGATCCGGTCAAACAGCTGCACATCATACTGTTGCTCCAGCTCCTTCAGGGCGCCGCTGCAGGCGGATTGGGACATGGCCAGGTATTCGGCGGCTTTGGTGACATTCTCAAAATGGGCCACCGCCAGAAACACCTCGAGCTGGCGCAGGGTGTAGTGCATAAAGTTCAAACCTGTGGTTTCAGATAGTGGTCCTGAACATAAGCGGCGTCACCTGGCCGCCCTTGGGCTCTGTGCTCGATGTCGCTTGGCCGCGTGCGTGGCGCGTTCGACGCTTGTGGTCAGACAGGATGATGATACATACTTCCATCCCGTTGGTCTTGCCGCTTGAGTCGCGGCCCGGCCCGCGGCTGAATCTGCGGCTTCCGCCTAACGCGTTATGTTTCGGCCCGGGGTGCAAAGACTGCAGCAATAGATTCTTCGGGGCGGTTTGTTCAGGCCGGCCTTTTCTGCCTCCCCTGCAAACCCTTCAGTCACCGCCGCACCAGCCCGGTGCCTAATTTGGCCAAATGAGGTTGACCATGCAAAGCCCGATTCCTGCTCGCACTCGGCTCGGCCATCGCGCCGGTGTGCTTTTTCTATTTTTGTTTATGGGTTTTATGGTGGCGTGCCAGGATAAAGCGCCAACCGGTGCCGCCGCAACGCTGATGGGCAACAAGACCGCTTTGCAGGTTTATAAAGATGCCGAGTGCCACTGCTGTCAGGACTGGGTGGAGCATATGCGGGAAGCCGGGTTTGAAATAAACGTTCGTGACACCGCAAACACCACAGCAGTAAAGCAGACGCTGGGCATAAACCCGGAGCTGTACTCCTGCCACACCGCAGTAACGGCAGAAGCAGATTATTATTTTGAAGGTCACGTTCCGGGAAAACTTGTGCGGGCCTTTCTGAAAAGCCCGCCGGCGGGTGCTGTCGGTCTGGCGGTGCCCGGCATGCCGATTGGCAGTCCCGGCATGGAGATGGGGGCTGATTTTCGTCCCTACAATGTGGTGGTGATCATGGAAGATGGCACCACAGCAGTCTACGCCAGCATAAATACAGCCGCAGAGCAGTACGACTAGCGGCCTCCTCGCAGGGGGTTGTCAGGCGCTGTTACGCGCCCGGGCAATGGTATCGGCAATCTCACTGCCCTTGCCTTGGAGTATCTCTGCCAGTGTCAGCCCCTTGAGCTCATGCGGAAACACCAGCCACTTGTCGGTGGCGTGCACGTAATAGTGCGGCTTCAGGCTGGTGACGTTGCGCGTGGGCTTATACCAGGGGCAGGCAATTCGGATGGTGGAGGGCACCCGGTCGCCCGCACGAGCCTGCAGTTGCTCCATTACCGCCTGAATGGAGCGCCCGGAATCAAAAACGTCGTCGACAATCAGCAGGGCCTGGTCGGCCTGTACCTGACTGACCACGTAATCCAGCCCGTGCACCTTGACCTCCTTGTGCTGTTGATCAATGCCGTAGTAGGAAGACGTACGTATGGCGATATGATCGGTGTGTATGCCCATCAGGTCCAAATACTCCTGAACGGCGATACCCACCGGAGCGCCGCCGCGCCAAATACCCACTATGAAGTGGGGGCGGAAGTTGCGCAGGTAGATCTGCTCGGCCAGTTTGAACGAGTCCAGCAGTAACTCGTTGGCGCTGATAAAGTGCTTATCCATAACTGCCCCTTGCAGCCGGTCACCGCACTTACAAGTGTTGTAACTGCGGTGACCGGCTTTTAGACAGTATAGCGCAGGCACAGGGGCTACAGGCAGCAACATCCACGTGCTGCGCCGCACTCGCGCTTGGCAATAGCCGCACAATTCATTTCGTCGCCGTGCAGCTTGTGCTCAAGCTTCCGAATAAACACCGCTTTGCTGGCAGGTACCGCCACGAACGCGCGGGCGCGGCCGTCGCACAATGGGCGGTGCCGGTGGCAGATGGGTGCTGATATTCTGCCGGATGCGCACACTCAGGTTCTGCAGAATGCTCTCAACCAGGGCGTTCTGTGTTTCCTGTGCGGCCGTCAGCATAGCGTCTATGAGATGCTCTTCTATTTGACGCACCAGTGCCAGCTGCTCATCACCAAGCACATCATCCAACAGCGGGGCGTACCGGTTGGATAAGGTGCCGTGATAGGTGAGAAACTGCTCAAACTCAAGGCGGTGGGGCTGCAGGTAGGGTTTGATGTAGGCCAGAGCAAATTCCCGAACTTCGGCCATCTGAGCAAACACAGCTTGTAGCTGGCTGGACAGGGCTTTTTGTTCGGCAATGCGGTAGAACTCGATACCGTCTTCAAGGGTTTGAAGTAGAGCAACGAGTGGATCATAGGTTAAGCGTTTCATCATGAAACTCCTGTTAAACAAGCCCTTGTGAGGCCGATAACCAGCTTTTGCCAAGTATACGAACATATGTGATGAAGGTCACGTTATTGTTTTATTTCGAAGCAACTCTGCCTCGGTATGTTCGTACTGCGTCGGCTCAGCTAAGCGGCCCGGCAATCTACTTGTTCATGGAGTGTGTGAGCTAACGTTGATCAGGCTGTAAATTTTGAAAATCCGCTATTGGCAGTTCGAGTATACCTGCCGCTACACTGATATTGCTGATAAGTGGTTGGCAGAAGGGTGGATCCGTGCTAAAGCGTGTGCGCAACACTGCGTCTGTGCTCTGCGGAAGGTGCTGCCCTGGCCGGCAGTTGGCGTCCCTGTGGCTGGAACCCGAGGTTGTTGAACTATGCTGGCGTTTTCCGACTACACCCAGTTTTTCATTGCCATGCTGGCGATTGTCGACCCCATCACAATACTGCCCCTATACCTGCATCTGGTGCGCCATTTTGATGCCGGTGAGCGGGTGCGGCTGGCGCGCAACGCCGCGCTGACGGTGACGGTGGCGCTGGTGGTCACTGTGTTCATTGGCCAGCAGGTACTGTACTTCTTTGGTATCAGTATTGGTTCGTTTCAAATTGCCGGGGGCTTGCTGTTATTGATTGTGGCCCTGCAGTTGCTTTATCAGAAGGATGAGCAACTGGTTGTGCAGCAAGTGGTGGACAAGCGGGCCATGGCCAGCGAGGTGGTTGTGCCGCTTGCCATCCCGCTACTGGCAGGCCCGGGCGCTTTTTCTACCGTAATCGTATTCAGCTTCCGTGCCGATGACTGGCGCCATGACCTGATCTTGAGCGGCTGCCTGCTGGCCCTGGGCGGCATAGTCTGGGTGGCGCTGCACATGTCCGGCAAGCTGATGGCCTTTCTAAGCCCCTTGGCAATTTCCATTATCAACAAAATGATGGGGTTGATCATGGCGGCCATTGCCGTGGAGTTCATAGTCAACGGTATCAAACGTCTGTTTCTGGTGTCGGGGGCGGCCTAGCAAACAAGCGGTATTGCGAGGGGAGGCTGCAGCAAATGGCCCGGCTGGTGATGGGGCAGGTGAAGTGAAGGTCGGACGCCACCAACTGCAGGCCTCTTGGGTCGCCGTTGTTTTTGCCGTAACGCGGGTCGCCAAGCAGAGGGTGGCCAATGGCCTCGAGGTGTCGGCGAATTTGATGCAGCCGCCCGCTGGTGATCTCGATCTCAAGCAGCGTGCTGCTGCCGCGTCGCAGGTGCACCCGGTAGCGGGTTTCAGCGGGCTTGCCATCAAGTGGCTCAGTCACTGCGCCCGCATCCTCAGTGAGGGTGCCCTTTGCTTCCGCCTGATACACCTTCTTTACCTCTGCCGACTGCCACAATGCGCTGAGTTTGGCGGCGGCTTGGCGGGTGTAAGCCAGTGCCATCAAACCTGCCGCTTCCCGATCCAGGCGGTGAATCAGAAAAACCTGTGACTTGCCGCTGATGATCTGTACCTGGCGGTCCATGGCGCCTTGGTCGCCATAGGGTGAGCCTTGCGCCAGCAGTGCAGCAGGCTTGTACCAGATGCCCCAGTGAGGCGTTTGCAGAATCGCTTCAGGCGCTGCCACGGGTTGAATCGCCTGCGCATCGTAATAAAAACTGACGCTGTCGCCCGTTTGCAGGGCGTATTTGGCTTTGCGGCAGCGCTTGGGCTTGCCGCCACCGCCCTGCTTGATCCAGCCGCCACCGGCCTGCAACACCTTCTTAATGGTGGTCACTGACAAATTGCAGTGCTCACTGATGAAGGCTGCAAGCGTAGTGGGTGCTTCGACCCGCTTTTCCCAATGCCATTTCATGACAGATCCGATCTGGTTGTTGAGCGCGCAGCATAAGAACAACTGTGGGTCAGGTCCAGCGCTGGGCAGCAATGTGTGTTTTCAGGGCCGGTTGAAGCCTGCATCCTGGGTGAACTTTTGCGCCCGTGCGCGCCCTAAGACCCGCAACTGTTGAGCGCCTTTTGCGGCAGGCAGCAGCAGGGCCATTGGCCGCTGGCTTATTCAAACCGTTTACCGTAAAATCCGCGCTCAAATCGTGCCAGCGGGCAGCAGGCCGCCCTCGGGCTTAGACGGTCACAGTATTAAATGGGCGAGGTGAAGCGATTTGTTTCCCCTCGCTTTTTTGCAACTTGAGCTTGCAACTTCATTCCTTGAGTCTCGCGCCGCCAGTCGCAACCATTCCTGCGGCGGTTTTGTCGCGCGAGGCTTTTTTGCGCGCCCTTTTCGGGCCGCATTCAAACATGTGTGGTTGGCGCGCTGCCAACTGTGTTAAAGCTGGAGGACTTCGATTTGACAACTGGCGCACTCAGACCTGCAATTCTGGTATTGGAAGACGGCAGCGTCTTCCGCGGTCGAGCCATTGGCGCCGACGGTTTATCCGTAGGCGAAGTGGTATTCAATACGGGTATGACCGGTTATCAGGAAATTCTCACCGACCCGTCCTATGCCGAGCAGATAGTTACGCTCACCTACCCTCATATAGGCAATACCGGCGTCACCAGCGAAGATGAAGAAAGCGTAAAGATCTGGGCCAAGGGCCTGGTGATCCGCGACTTGTCCCTGGTGGCCAGCAATTACCGCAGTCAGGGGCGCCTGGATGACTACCTGAAGAAGCAGGGCATACTCGGCATAGCCGAAATAGACACCCGGCGTCTGACCCGTCTGTTGCGCGACAAAGGCGCCATGAACGGCTGCATTATGGCCGGTGAGGTGGACGAAGACACGGCGCTTGCCGCCGCGCGAAAATTTCCTGGCTTGAAAGGCATGGACCTGGCCAAACAGGTTTCGGTCAAGGAATCCTACAGCTGGGACAAGGGCTCCTGGACACTGGAAGACGGCTTCAAAGATTTGCCCTCCGGGCCGCGTTTCAAGGTGGTTGCCTACGATTATGGCGTCAAGCGCAATATCCTGCGCATGCTGGTGGACCGCGGCTGTGAAGTGACAGTTGTACCCGCAACCTGGCCTGCCGACAAGGTGCTGGCCATGCAACCGGACGGCGTGGTTCTGACCAATGGCCCGGGTGACCCGGCGCCCTGTGACTACGCCATTGCCGCCATCAAGACCATTGTCGAGACCGGCACCCCGGTGTTCGGCATCTGTCTGGGGCACCAGCTGCTGGCGCTTGCCAGTGGGGCCACCACCTGCAAGATGAAGTTTGGTCACCACGGCTCCAACCATCCGGTGCAGAACCTGGAAACCGGCAAGGTAATGATTACCAGCCAAAACCACGGTTTTGCAGTGGAGGAAGCGACCCTGCCGTCCAACCTGCGCGCAACCCACCGCTCGTTGTTTGACAAGACTTTGCAGGGCATTCATCGCACCGACAAGCCGGCCTTCAGCTTTCAGGGGCATCCTGAAGCAAGCCCGGGGCCACATGATGTGGCGCAACTGTTTGACCACTTTATTGAACTGATGCAGCAGACGACGCGCTAGTGTTCGGCAGGAGCCCCACTCTCGGCTCCGGTGCAAAGGCGCGGCTCCAATCGAGGGCGGCCTTTCAGCCGGGCAATTTGCCACCAGTCACTTTGAACCTTAATTTGAACTAAGAGCAACGCGACGACTATGCCAAAACGCACTGACATTCAAAGCATTCTGATTCTGGGTGCCGGGCCCATCGTGATTGGCCAGGCCTGTGAATTCGACTATTCCGGGGCCCAGGCCTGCAAAGCCCTGCGTGAAGAAGGCTACCGCGTCATCCTGGTCAACTCCAACCCCGCCACCATCATGACCGACCCGTCCATGGCCGACGCCACCTATATAGAGCCCATCACCTGGGAAACCGTGGCCAAAATCATCGAAAAAGAGCGTCCGCAGGCGGTGCTGCCTACCATGGGTGGTCAAACCGCCCTGAACTGCGCCCTGGATCTGCACAAGCATGGCGTGCTGGAAAAGTACGGTGTCGAGCTGATCGGCGCCAATGAAGCGGCCATCAACAAGGCCGAAGACCGCGACCTGTTCGACAAGGCCATGAAGGCCATCGGACTGGATACGGCCCGGGCACGCATTGTGCACACCCTGACAGAGGCACTGGAAGTGCCCAACGAGTTTGGCTTCCCCTGCATTATCAGACCTTCATTCACCATGGGTGGCTCCGGCGGCGGCATTGCCTATAACTGGGAAGAGTTTGAAGAAATCTGCCTGCGCGGTCTGGATCTGTCGCCCACCAACGAGCTGTTGATTGATGAATCCCTGCTCGGCTGGAAAGAGTATGAGATGGAGGTTGTGCGCGACAAAAACGATAACTGCATCATTGTTTGCGCCATCGAAAACTTCGACCCCATGGGCGTGCATACCGGCGACTCCATCACCGTGGCGCCTGCGCAAACCCTGACGGACAAGGAAT
>CAYNST010000014.1:0-44479 GCA_964399955.1 uncultured Cellvibrionaceae bacterium
TTCCGCCTGGCGTCGTTATCAGTCGCTTATTTGGAATGACCAAACGGCACTCCTTATGCCCGGGCTGCGCTCAGCTGGCCAGACGATAAAAAGGCCTCCAGCGGTGGTGATGAGGAGACTTCAACAGCCCCTAAGGCTTCAGCTTATAGCGTGAGCTGAACCCTTGGGTTTTAACTAGGCGTGCACAGTGGATTACCTCAGGTCGTCATTGGCAGTAACCCTGGCGCAATACAGCGACAAAGGGCGCAAACCGGAAAACCAGGACACTATCGGTGCACGCATACCGGGCGGCGGTCAGGGCAGCCTGATGGCCACCAAAGGCATAGCCTTGGCGGTTGCCGACGGGGTCAGCAGCAGTGCGGCTGCCAAACAGGCAAGTCAGACGGCGGTCACCGGCTTTTTGACCGACTACTACGCCACCCCCGACACCTGGGGCACGCAACAGTCCGCCACCCTGGTGATTCGCTCGCTCAACCGCTACCTGTGGAGCCTGAGCCAGAACAGCGTGCGGGAAGAGGGCTACCTGACCACCTTCAGCGCACTGATCCTGAAGGGCGACAAGAGCTTTGTCTTTCACGTGGGCGACACCCGAGTCTACTGCCTGCGCAAGGGGCAACTGGAGCAACTCACCCGCGACCACTCGCAAAAAATAGACGCCAAAACGACCTATTTGAGCCGCGCACTGGGTGCAGACCCAGTGTTGGAGATAGACTTCCACGCCGGAGAGATCGAAGCCGGCGACCTCTTTATTCTTACCTCCGATGGGATTCACGATGCCGCCCCGCAAGCTCAGGTGACCGAGCTGTTGCTGCGCTACGCTCACGACCCGGAGCAACTGGTGGAGGCGGCTGCCCGCTTTGCCCTGGAGGTGGGCTCGCATGACAACCTGAGCATTCAAGTGGTGAGGGTAGAATCCATCGGCACGCCTTCCCAGCGCGACGCCGTCACCGTGCTTTCCAAACTGCCGTTTCCACCACCGCTGATGCTTGGCAATACAGTGGACGGCCTGCGGGTGCAAAAGGTGCTGCACGAATCAGAGCGCAGCCAGGTGTATCTGGTCAAAGCCGATGACGGCACTCTGCTGGTGATGAAAACACCCTCGGCCAACTATGAGGACGACCCGGCCTACATTGAACGTTTTGTCATGGAGTCCTGGATTGGCTCGCGCATTCAGAACATGCACGTGGCTCGTGTGGTGGCGCCGCCCCACGCGCGCAACCTGCTGTATTACCTTACCGAGCATGTCGCCGGCCCCACCCTGGAGCAATTGATCAAAGAGCGCGCACCGCTTGCCATCACCGATGCTGTGGAGCTGCTGGAACAGATGGTCAAGGGCATTCGCGCCTTTCACCGCAAGGACACGCTGCACCAGGATATCAAGCCTGCCAATATCGTGGTGGGTGCCAAGGGCGCGGTGATCATCGATTTTGGCTCCTGCTGGGTGGCCGGCATTCACGAAGTGGGCTCGGCCATTGCGCGCGATGTCGTGCTGGGCACGCTGAACTATTCGGCGCCTGAATACCGCTTTGGCGGCACCGTTGGGCAGCGCTCGGACCAGTTCTCACTGGCGGTGCTGCTCTACGAGATGCTCACCCGCAAGCACCCCTATGGCGAGCGCTACGAGCAGTGCAAAGATCTGAAGGCATTTCAGCGGCTGCGCTACATTCCGGCGCGCAAGCACAATCCGCTGGTGCCGGTCTGGCTGGACCGCGCGTTGGAGAAAGCCTTGTCCATCCACCCCAGCAGTCGTTATGCGGCGCTTTCGGAATGGCTCAAAGACCTGCAGCGTCCCAACCCGGCTTGGCTCACTCCCCAGGAAACTCCGTTGCTGGAGCGCAACCCGCTGCGGGTCTGGCAGGTCTTTGCCGCGCTGGGATGGCTCACCGCCCTGGGCCTGCTCTACTACACCTCTGTTTGATGTGATTGAGCTTGCCGCTCGGCATTGCAGACTCTAATATGCCGCAGCCGCACCTGCGGGCGACAATGCCTGTCAATGCACAAGATGCCCGCTGCCCATGAGTTTGGATACCCCTCCTGCCAACCGCTTCCACCAGCTGCGCAAGACCCTGTTGGCAGAGTCCACCCGGCCGTTCCGCGCGCGGGGGCGCGCACTGGTGCGCTGTGAGCGTTGTCTGCTGGGCCAGCTGAATTGCATCTGCCGCTGGCGGGCAGAGGTGTGTATGGGGATGGATGTGGTCATCGTCATGCACCGGGAGGAAGTCTTCAAACCCACCAATACCGGCCGTTTAATTGAGGACACCCTGCCGCACAACAGCTTTGTCTTCGAGTGGTCGCGCACCCGGCCCAGCCCCGCACTATTGCATCTGCTGGACAGCGCCGATCGGCGAGTGGTGGTGCTTTACCCCGCTGGTGAAGAAGGCCTGCAAGTCACACCCGAGCAAGTCTCTGCGCCAGGGGATGAAAAGCGGTTGACGCTGGTGGTTCTGGACGGCACCTGGCGCCAGGCGCGGCGCATGTTTCACTTGAGCCCCTGGCTGAACCGTCACCCACGGTTGCAATTGCAGGATGTGCAGCCTGGCGCCTATGCGGTAAGGGCCGCTCCCCGCGATCAGCAACTGGCCACAGCGGAGGCGGTGGCGGCGGCTATGGCCCAATGCGGTGAGACCGCCGCTGCAGAGCTGTTGGCGGCCTACTTCAGTGTGTTCAACCAACACTATCTGGCCAGCCGCGACAGTGTAGCCGCCGACACCGGCAGCGCCGCGCACACACTGTTGCTGTCCCGCATGTTGCGGGCGTAGAGCAGGCGCTTACAGCTCCGGCCAAAACACCCTGGGCACCTGCCCGCGCTGAATCAGCGAGGCGATGTCCATGCTCATGGCCACCCCCGCATGCACCAGAAACCCACCCCAGATGGATCTGGACCTCAGGGCCAGCATGCCCAGAAACAGCCCAAAGAAGATGGCGCCGGTGGCCTCCAGCCAAGGTTTGGGGAAGTGGATCATCAGATAAGGCACCACCATGATCCAGATGGCCGCAGAGCCGTACTGCGGACGCAGGGCATTGAGCATGAAGCCCCGATAGAAAAACTCCAGGCAGGCGAACTGCCCCAGGTAAAACACTTGCCAGGCAAAAAAGTCAAACCAGCTGCGGCCCGCCTGATTGTAAAACGGGTAGTGGTGAACAAAATCGTCGCGAAAACTCACCAGCACCACAAACACCAGAATGGGGCTTAAAAGCAGGGCGTACCCGCGCCAGTGCAAGTGGGTTTCTCCCCAGCGCCAGCCATAGTCCAGTACCTTGCCACCCAGAAACTTGCGGATAATCACCGCCGGCAGCAGAACATAGGTGATCAGATGCCACAGGCTCCACCAGCCCAGGCGCATCAGGTTGTACCAGGGGCTTTGCCGGAAGGCATTGATGTAGGTGTCCGCCGGCTGCTGCGTAAAGCCCGCCCAATACCTCAGCAGTTGCTCCAGCAGGCTGGAGCGCATGCAGTAGTTCAGAACCAGCAGAGAGACGCAAGTGGTGAGCAGCACCACCAGCGCCACTTTTGGCCCCTGCTCCCGTGGCGCGCTGAAAGAGGGCGGGTCGCGGTCGATCTGGTCGAGCGTGCTAAAAACGGTGAACGGGTTCAAAAAGTAGGGCAGCTTCATCCTTCGCCTCCAGAAAAAACGCTGATTAACAGGGCCGCGCCAACGGCGATGGTGGCCAATTCAAATACCCGCTTGATAAGGCGGTTGCCACGAGCCAGGGCAATCTGTGTGCCCCAGTAGCCGCCCAGTACGGACCCCAGCAACAGTGCCGGCAGCCAGGACCACTGGGGGTGGGTCAGCAGCACCAGGGTGGCCGCGCCGGTGCCATTCCAGAACAACCCTACTAACACCAAGGTGTGGGCAAGGGCCCGCTTGTAATCCAGGCCAAACCAGCCAACCAGCCATAGAGTGACAAACAGGCCGGTACCCGAAGTGAGTGAGCCGTTGATAAAACCAATAAAAAACAGCACCGCACCGCCAAATGCGAGTCCCGCCGGGTCGCGGTGCCGGGGCAGATGGTGCTGCCCCAGCGCCTTTTGGCTGAAAGAATAGAGCCCCAGGCCCACTGTCAGCAATCCAAGCAGCGCTTCGGCCCACTGTTCCGGGAAGAACAGCACGGTTCTAGCTCCCAGGACTACCCCGGGCAGCCCGCAAAGTAACATGAAGGTGGCGAACCGCCAGTTGAGGGTGCCGCCCTGCAGATGCCGGGCGCTGGCGCCTATGCCCAACGCCACGGTGGCTATTTTGTGGGTTGCCAGCGCGGTCGAAAACGGCAGCCCCAGAAAAATCAGCATCGGCAACTGCACAAGCCCCGCTCCGCCACCGGCCATGGCGGATAAGAGATTGGCGGCAATGGCCAGCAAAAGTAGCAGCACCTGCTCCAGCACATAATCGCCCATCAGAAAGGGGCCTGTGCCTGGCACTCAGCCAGAGACTTTGGCGGGTAGTAGCGCGCTTGCAAGTGGCGAATAAACTTGAGCGTTCTGAAGGCGTCAAACCATTCATGAATGGCGCGCATGCCTTGTTCGGCAGAGCGCGTTTGCCGCCGCAGGTGGCCGCAGAACTCCATCACTCCCAGCGTCCGCAGAGCGTCCAGGGTAGGGCCCTGCAGCGGTTGCCAGTTCACCTCGCCCGCCTGCAGAGCAGGCCATAGACCGGGGGCAAATTTCAGCCACTGGCGCAGGCAGTCGAAAACGTCCGGCGCATAGTAGCGGTAGTCGGCAGCCGGGTTAGGCAAGGCCATGATTTGGCTGACAGCGGGCCCGGTGCCAAAGGGCACCCGGTCGGAGCGGCGGGCCTCTATCTGCAGGGGTAGCCCCTGCAGCCTGGCGACGGGACCCAGTTTGGCCAGCTTATTGAGCAGGTAAAAATCCTCTGCGCCTGCACGCTTGGGAAACCCGCGCGCCTGGCAGTAGGCCAGCACATCCACCGCCATGGCGCTGCCCAAGGTGGCATAGGCGTAGGGCGAGCCGGCGTAGCGCAGGCCGCGCTCGTAGTAGTTGATGGCCTGCTCGTACATCACAGTGGCCGCCTGCAGTGCCGCGTCGACAGCCCCCGTGAGCGTGTGGTTGAAGGGATAGACGCAGGCACTGAAGCCCGCTGTGGGCCGCAGAAAATAGTCGTCAGGCAGGTGCACATCGGCGTCGGTGCTGTGCAGCCAGCGGCTGCGCAGATACCCGTCAAGGTACAGTTGAGCCGCAATGTCACAGCCGATTTTTCGCGCCAGACCCACCGCCTGTTTCGGGTTCAGGCCGCGACCGGCAGAGAAGCGGTCCACCACCAGCCATGCACTGTCGGCCTCCGGGCGCTGATAGATGTGGAGGTTGTCGGCGCTGCCAAGGCAAGGCTGCTGCGCTAAAAATGCCCACAGTTGTTGGTTGATCCGGCTGGGGCCCTCAATATGAGCTGGTTGATTGATAACAACGATTGCCAGCAGGTTTTGTCCCCAAAGTGCCGACTCCTGCAGGCGCCGCGCGAAATCCGGGCGCTCGTCAAAGCAGGGGATAATGACCGTGTGCTTAAAACAGCGCCCCGGCAGAGCGGACTGACACAGCGATCGCGCGCTCAGACATTCGCTCTCGCCCCAGCAGCGCAGGTACTTTTCAAGTAGGGCCGGGTCTGCCCGGCCGGGTGGGGTAGGTTCTGTAGGCATCAGTGCAAAGCTGCGCGCAGCGGCAGCTCCGCCACTATGCGCGCCTCGCTCTGTAGAATCTCGTCCAGTCGCCGCTGTATGACCTCGGCTGCAAAATAGTGCCTGGCCAGTTGCAGGAAGAGGTCGCCGTGGCGGGCTTCGGACTCCGTGATGGCCAGGTAGAACTTTTTCATAGGCCCGGCCGGCAGCGCCTGGGCAAC
Source organism: uncultured Cellvibrionaceae bacterium (assembly GCA_964399955.1). Taxonomy (GTDB): domain Bacteria; phylum Pseudomonadota; class Gammaproteobacteria; order Pseudomonadales; family Cellvibrionaceae; genus CAYNST01. The sequence goes on from CAYNST010000014.1 coordinate 5,847, forward strand.
CAGACCAAAACGCTCCCGGCCGCGTTCCTCCACAACGCCGCCCACCAGCAGCCGGTCGAGCAGGTAAACCTCCGTGCCTGTGCGCATCAGCTTTCTAAGGTTGTTAACATAAGGGTCTTTCTGGTCCGCACCCAGTTGCAAACCGCGTTGGTGCAGGAGCTTTACCACCTCGCGAAAATGCGTCATCTCCTCTATGGCCAGATCCACCATGGCGTTGACTATCTCGGGTTTGTCCGGGTAGTGCGACAGCATGGACACCGCCATGCCGGAGGCCTTTTTCTCCGCCGCTGCGTGATCAATCAAAAAGCGGTCGAAGTCCGCCATTACGGTTTCCGTCCAGGCGGGCGGGGTAGGTATATAAAGAGAAATGCTCATATCCGCACCGTCAGATGGCAAAGCCGGCAATTATACCCCCCGTGGGATCAGTGCCAACCTTTGATGCGTGGCTCCAATCAAACCGGAAGGCCGCCGGCGCCCTCGCATTGCCGGCGTGTTTGGGTATAATCCTTGCCATTCGCCCCAACAAGGAATGCCAGAAAACAATGATCATTAAGCCGAAAGTTCGCGGGTTTATCTGCACCAATGCCCACCCAGAAGGTTGCGCCGCCAACGTGCGAGAGCAAATTGCCTATATAAAAGGCGCCGGCCCCATCAGCCCCGGCCCCAAAAACGTTTTGATCATTGGCGCTTCGACCGGTTATGGCCTGGCGTCTCGCATTACGGCGGCGTTCGGCACAGGCGCCAACACATTGGGGGTGTTCTTTGAGCGGCCGCCCACCGAGAAAAAAACCGCATCCCCGGGTTTTTACAACGCCGCGGCTTTTGAGCAGGAGGCGCGGGCCGCTGGCCTCTACGCCAAAAGCATCAACGGCGACGCCTTCTCTCAGGAAATCAAAGACCAGGTAATCCAAACCCTGAACGAAGACACCGGCAAGCTGGATCTGATCGTCTACAGCCTGGCGTCCCCTAGGCGCACAGACCCCACAACCGGGCAGACGCATTCTTCTGTACTCAAGCCCATTGGCCAAGCTTACACGGCCAAAAATCTCAACACCGACACTCTCAAGATCAACGAGCTTACTCTGGAGCCTGCCACGGACGAAGAAATCCGCAACACCGTCAAGGTGATGGGCGGTGAAGACTGGGAATTGTGGTTGCAGGCGCTAAAGCAAGCGGACCTTTTGGCGGATGGCTGCCAGACCGTGGCCTACACCTATCTGGGGGATAAACTTACCTGGCCTATCTATGGCCACGCCACCATTGGCAAAGCCAAAGAGGACCTGGATCGCGCCGCCGGTGCCATCACCGCGTCGCTCGCCGGGGTTAACGGCCGCGCCCACGTTGGGGTTTTGAAAGCCCTGGTCACACAAGCCAGTTCCGCCATTCCTATCATGCCGTTGTACATCTCCTTGCTGTACAAGGTCATGAAAGCCGAGGGTACCCACGAAGGCTGCATTGAGCAGTTGTACCGGCTGATGACCGAAGGCCTCTACAGTGAGCATCCGCGCCTGGACGATCATAACCGCCTGCGTATGGACAACTTTGAACTGAACCCCGCCACTCAGGCCAAGGTGGAAGCCCTATGGCCGCAAGTGACAGAGGAGAACCTGTTTGAGCTGACCGACTACAAAGGCTACAACCACGAGTTCTTGAAACTGTTTGGTTTTGAAGTGGACGGCGTGGATTACGATGCCGACACCGATCCTCAGGTATTCCCGCATTTTCATTGACCATGCCCGGGTATCCCCAATGTTGAGGCGGGCAAAGGTCGGTGCGGTGGCGCGCTCTGTGGAAGACGTTCAATGAAGCGGCCGGAGTTTCGCGCGGGCCTGCTGCACCCTCGCTACTGGCCCACCTGGGCGGGTTTTGGGCTTTGGTACACCTTGGTGCAGCTGCCGTTTCGCTGGCAACTGGCATTGGGGCGGGGCCTGGGGCGGCTGATGGGGCGCCTGGCAAAACGCAGACGGCAAATCTCCGAGCGCAATTTGCAGCTCTGTTTCCCCGAGCAGAGCGCGGCTGAACGCCAAGCCCTGTTGACCCGCAGCATGGAGGCCATCGGCATTGCCGTGTTCGAAACCGGCATTGCCTGGTTCTGGCCGCGCTGGCGCTTGCAGCGTTTGCACCAAACCGAGGGCCTGGAGCATTTGCACGCTGCCCGTGATCGCGGTGAGGGTGTCATATTGCTGGCTTTTCATTTCACCCACGTGGACCTTGGCGGTAAGCTGCTGGGGCTCAGCTACTCCATTGACGGTACCTACCGCCCACACAACAATCCGGTCTACGACTATATTCAGCATCGCGGGCGTCAGCGGCTCACGCAAAACGGCGTCGCCATGCCCAGAGGGGATGTGCGGGCTATGGTCAAGGCTCTGCGCGCCGGCCGCGCCGTCTGGTATGCGCCCGATCAGGACTACGGCCCCCAGCACAGCGTATTTGTCCCCTTTTTTGGCGTGCCGGCGGCTACCGTCACGGCTACATCCACCCTGGCGCGTCTGGGAAGGGCGTGCGTGATCCCCTTTGTTCAGCAGCGCAAAGCGGACGGCAGCGGCTATCTGGTGAAGATTTACCCGCCGCTGGACGGCTTTCCTTCGCGCGATGAAGCCGCAGACGCCTTGCGCATCAATCGTTTTGCCGAGGCCCGCATCCGCGAGCAACCGGAGCAGTATCTTTGGGCGCACCGACGCTTCAAGACCCGCCCACCGGGTGAGCCAAGCCTGTACCCCTTAGATTGAATGGCAACCAACCATGGGCCTGACCGCCCCCCAGGCCCGCTTACTGTGGCTGACCCTGGCGACCATTTTCTACAGGCATGTTGTGCGATCATTGTTGTGCAGCAGGTCAAAAATACCTGGGAGTCTGGGTAACGCCGCTGTGGGCAGCTTCTGGCGCGGGCTGAATGGTTCCGCTTTTTTGCACTCTCTTCTGCGCCAAACCAGCTTCTGCTTGTTTGTTCCATAGCCGCTAAGTACCATTAAGCCCTTTTGGCAGACCAACCGGAGAAAGAGATGTTTCGAGGCTCAATTGTTGCGCTGGTGACGCCTATGACGGCAGACAATGCGCTCGACTGGTCGGCGCTGGAAAACCTGGTGGAGTGGCATATAGAGCAGGGGACCCAGGCCATTGTAGCCGTGGGTACCACCGGCGAATCGTCTACCCTGGACATGGATGAACACATTGATGTTATTCGCCAGGCCGTGGAAATGGCGGCCGGTCGCATTCCGATCATCGCCGGCACAGGCGCCAACTCGACCAGTGAAGCGCTGGAGCTGACTCACGGGGCCAAGGAATCCGGCGCAGCCGCCTGCCTGTTGGTAACGCCCTACTATAATAAGCCCACCCAGGAAGGTCTCTACCAGCATCACAAGTACATTGCTGAACAGGTTGATATTCCACAAATTCTCTATAACGTACCGGGTCGTACCGCTGTGGACATGCAGTCCGAAACCGTGGCCCGGCTTGCGCAGATCAGCAATATTATTGGTTTGAAAGACGCCACTGCCGATATGGTTCGCCTGCGGGAGCTTCAAGCGTTGGTGCCCGATGACTTTCTGCTACTGTCCGGCGATGACGAGACCGCACTGAAGTTTATGGAACTTGGCGGGCATGGGGAGATCTCTGTTACGGCGAACGTCGCGCCAAAGGCGATCGCGCAGATGTGTCAACTGGCCTTGGCCGGGGACTTCGCGGGTGCTCGCGACATTCATGAGCGGCTGCTGCCGGTGCACAAAGCGCTGTTCCTGGAAGCCAATCCCATCCCCGTTAAATGGGCCTTGGCAGAGATGGGCCGCATTGGTACAGGCATTCGCCTGCCCATGACACCCCTGTCGCACAAGTATCAGGAACCGCTGCGCCAGGCACTCCAGGACGCGGAGCTGCTGTCGCAGTAATGGGGCTGGAAAAGCCGCAAAATCATAAAACCACTTCCAGATTTACACAGTTGCGTCAGTGCCTGCCGAACGGGCAGGCAAGCGCAGCGGATGCGGCAGAGCTTCAGCCGGCCTCAACAATGAGAACAGTTCACCCTATGCGACCAATCAAACTTCTCCTCTTACCCGTGCTACTAATCCTGCTGAACGGCTGTATCTATCTGGACCGCAGCGAAGAATATCGGCGTGCGGGGTCTATCAAGACAATCGAGGTACCGGAAGAGTTTGGCCCGGTCACCATAGAGCCGCTGTACCCCATTCCTGCAGTGGTTGCCCGTACCGACACCTTCTACGACATTGAGACGGACGGTTTTGTCATTCCGCGGCCGGAGCCCATGAGCACGGAGCGGCAGGCTGCTCGCGTAAAGATGCAGAAGGTGGGCAATCGCCGCTGGATTTTGCTGGAAGCCCCGGCCGGACAGGTCTGGCCACTGGCGCAAAGCTTTCTCTCTGAAGTGGGCATAACGGTTAACCGGAGCCAGCCTGCGGTGGGGCTCATAGAAACCGACTGGGTGCAGTTCCAGGCGGACCCAAGCACGCGGCACCGTTACCGTCTGCGGATTGAGCAGGGAGTACGTCCAGACACCACCGAGATTCACGTATTGCAGCGTCATGCGCCCATGGACACTGCGGTGGAGGAAGTCTGGCCGGACAAGTCGACCGACCCGGAGCGTGAATCCTGGCTACTGGAGGAGTTGGCCAACAGCCTGGCGTTATCCATAGAAAACCGGGCCGCGTCGCTGTTGGGGCAGTCGGTAGGTGGAGAGGTCAAAGCGGCTCTTTTCATAGACGACGGTGAGCCTGCCTTGCAATTGCGGCTCAGCCCGGTGCGTGCGTGGGCGAGCCTGGCGCATGCCTTGAATCAAGAGGGCTTTCAGCTTTGGGAAGATCAGCTGGAGCAACGTGTCATGCACTTCCAGTATATAGACCCCCAGACGGAAGACGGGCGGCTGAAGCGGTGGTTGGGTATGGGCCGCAAAACCGTGCGCGAACAACCTCAGCCCCTGGATCAGGTGCTTGCCAACCTGGCCGACACCCCGGAGACCCGTGCCCTGTTCCAGTCTGTGCCGGCTGCGGGATACAGTCAGGCCAGTGACAATAGCGCCGGCTTCCTGTTGGTACTTGAACCGCGTGGCGAGGTCATGGTGGCAAAGTTGCGCGACGCCCGGGGCCAGAGGCTTGCCACTGCGCTGAACAAACAATTGCTGTCCACGCTTCGGCGCAACCTGATCTAAACCGCCATGCGCTTTGCGTCGTTGGGCAGCGGCAGTGGCGGCAATGCCTCGGTGGTGGGCGCCGGCGGCATGCACCTGCTGGTGGACTGCGGCTTCTCTTTACGGGAGGTCAAGAAGCGTCTGCAGAGGCTGGATTTGGATGTGACGCAGATCCAGGCGGTGCTAGTGACCCATGAGCACAGCGATCACTGCAAGGGCGTGCCCATGCTTGCGCGCCAAATGGGCATTCCGGTTTACGCCACCCGTGGCACCTACGACGCCATGCGCGGTGTTGACGGCCTCACCCGCTTTTGTGCGATTGAGCCAAACAGCCGCTTTCAGCTTGGCGCTTTGCAGGTCCGAGCTGTGCCCGTGCCCCACGATGCGCGTCAGCCGGTGCAATTTACCTTCGAGCACGGCGGGCTTAAGCTGGGCTTGCTGACCGATCTGGGGCAGGCTACACCTGTTGTGATAGAAGCTTTCAATGGTTGCCACGGTTTGCTGCTGGAGGCCAATTACGATGCCCAGATGCTGGCTTCCGGCCCCTATCCTTACTTTCTCAAAGCGCGGGTCGCAGGCGCTTTAGGCCACTTGAGCAACGACCAGGCGGTAACCTTGCTGCAATCACTGGAAACCGCTCATCTTCAGCATCTGGTGCTTGGACACTTGAGCCGCAAGAACAATGACCCGTCGCTTGCACGCCTGGCCATTGCCCGACTGGACAAGCCACTGGGTCAGATCCACTACGCGTGCCAGGACGACGGTTTTGGCTGGCTGACCCTGCTTTAGTACGGCTTTTATCGCGTGTCTCGCATTTTTTCAACCCTTTTATTTTTTTTGTCCACATCAAATTTTTGTTGACAATAACGGCTGCCAACAAATTGTCACCTCAGGCCGCACCGCTGTTGACAAATATAAATCTTTGAAAAATAACAATATTTTCCAATTTGCTTAGAAATTGAACACTCCTGCGGATGCGCTTGAGGCGTGGCTTAAACCGAATTACCAAAAGATAACACACAGAATTATCCACAGAATATGTGTAGAACTGCTTTTTGCATCTAACTGGGGTATGCCTGTGGATAAGTCTGAGATTTGGCTGTGTGAAACCGGGGGCAGAACCTGTGCAATGCAGGTAGCGGAGTAGATATTGTCCACTGTGCCACCCCGAAGAAGGCTTTCACAGGTTGGCAGAAAGAGACCTGCAGTAAAGCTAAAAACCTGTTTCGGCGCAGAAGATCGTATGCCCTCAGGCTTTAGGTGCTATAACTTCAGCTACAAGATTAGCTTCTGAAGGTACTTTGCTGTGGAAGACCGTAGGCGGTTCGAGCGAACCGCAACTTCTATACGGGTGGAAATATCTCACCCGTCGTTTGGCACCATCGTTGGATTCACGCGTGACATCTCCGACGGCGGGGCACAGGTGTGCATCGACAATCAGCCCATTCCGCCGGTGGGCACAACGGTGAATGTCAGGTTCAGCCGGCTGGCCGGCCCAGTCAATGCTGAACCGGTTCAAATGCGGATTATGCACAGCCATCGCAATCTGGCGGGGCTGATGTTTGTAGGGCGCTAGGCAGACGGCTGGCAGTGCTCTGGGTAGCTTATCTCGGCACCCATTCCTGCCAGTTCAAAGGCTTCGCCACACCGCAGCCCAGCATTGCCCTGCAGGTTTATGCGCGGCTGCGCCTGCATACTCATCAGAGCGCGCACGCTCTGCAGTTGGTTGTTTGCCAGGTTAACGGTGCGCAACCCGCTGAACACCTCCAGGCCTGCCAGTGACTGTACGCCCTCCGCCACGCAGTCCAGCCTGCGCAGTTGAGCAGCCTTGCTGATACCCTGATCGGCAATGCTCCGTTCAACGCAGGCAGCCAAGGCTTGATCGGCAATTTGGTACTCCGTGAACAAGGGCGACGGTGAATAGACCAGGTTCTCATTTACGCTGAACGCGTACCGGCTGCAGCCGGTCAGGCAAACCAATAGCGCCACCAGCCGTACCAACCTTGTGCTGTAAGCCATAAAACTCAATCCGTCTGATTTTAACCCGTTTACGCATAAACATAGAGTTCAGGTTAGATTCAGGCAAATGGCCTATCATGGCGTTGCGCTCCTGCGGGCGGCAGCTACAATACCAGAGCGCACCCACAGGCCAGCGTCCGGGAGTCTTGCTGAACCTGACTGCTGCGCGGTTTTCTGGCAAGCCGGAAGAAGTAATTTGCCCTGGTGGTTTACCCATTTCTGCAGCTGTGGGCAGCCTGAGCCGATTTGAGTCGAATAATCAACGGTCAATAATCAAAACAAAATGCTTACTATTAGGAGAGCATCCATTATGCGAATCATGTTACTGGCCCTGTTAGCGGCCGTTCTGTCTGCCTGCACCTCAACAGACCCCTACACCGGCGAGCAAAAGTCCAACAATACCGCGCGGGGAGCCACTGCAGGTGCAGTAGCCGGTGCGGTTTTGGGTGCCGCTACTTCAAGCAAAAGTGACCGGCAGAGGGGCGTGTTGACCGGCGCTGCAGCCGGGGCAGCTGTTGGTGGGGGTGTGGGTTATTACATGGACCGTCAGGAAAAGGCGCTGCGTGAGCAGTTGCAGGGCAGCGGTGTACAGGTGCGACGCGACGGCGACAACATTCGCCTGATCATGCCCGGCAATATCACCTTTGCTACCAATCAGAGCGACATTCGCAGCGAATTCCACTCAACTCTGGACTCTGTCGTGCGCGTACTCAAAGAGTTCAAAGACACTCGTATCAAGGTATCCGGTCACACCGACAACACCGGTGGCGCCGACCTAAACCAGCGTTTGAGCGAGAGCCGTGCAGAGAGCGTCAAGGGCTACCTGACTTCAAACGGTGTGTCTGCGGGGCGCGTCAACGCCATCGGCTATTCGTTCCGCTACCCCATCGCCTCCAACAGCACGGCTGAAGGCCGACAGGCCAACCGCCGCGTTGAACTGGAGCTTGAGCCTATCCAGCAGTAAGGTGCCTCTCAGCAGCGGCGCCACGCCGCTGCTGCAATACCTTATGGCCTGGCGGGTGTCTGTTGGTCAGGCCTTCGGGCTTGGGCACCTCACCTGGGCCAAATCAACGCTCTTCCGTGCGCAGTCCCCCCTCTCGGTATACCCAACCTTCTGCCTGTTTGTCTTGCTCCTGGCGTTGGCTCTCCTGCTGTCCAGGGTTCATCCGCAACGCACCTGCTCCGGGGCTGCCTGGCAAGGCCAGGATCCAGGGTGGACAAACCAAAAAAGTTTGTCATGATGCGTCATTCTTGATGGCGGCCGCACTTCAGAACAGGGCCATTACTGTTCTGTAACTGTACCAAGCCTTATCGATTGAGCCGGCAAAGCGGGAGGCATTCACTTTGAACAGAGACACACAGGTCAGCGTAAGTTGCACCCTGGAAGCCCGCTTGGCCGAAGCGGAAGCTTGTGCCCAAGCCTTAGGCACAAGTGTAAGCACAACTGACGCCGCCGCCCCATACCGCCTGGTTTTTGACCGGCAGGTATACCTGGAACGCGCCAGGAGTGGTCGGATCCTGGTTGATTTTTGCGGGGGAAAATTGGCGCACCGGCGCAAATGGGGCGGTGGCAAGGGGCAGATGATCGCTAAGGCCGCAGGACTCAACCACGGCTTTCTGCCAAGCGTTTTTGACGCCACTGCGGGTTTGGGTGCGGATGCCTTTGTGTTGGCCAGCCTGGGTTGCCGTGTCACCATGGCCGAGCGCTCGCCGGTCGCGTTTGCCCTGCTGCAAGACGGGTTGCAACGCGCTCGCGAGTTTGCACTGCAAGAGGACGAGGAGTTGCTGGCAACGCTTGAGCGAATGACGCTGGTTGCCGGCGACAGTCTGCGATACATGACTGACCATCCGGATTTACTGGCGGATGTGATCTATCTGGATCCGATGTTTCCCCCCCGCAGCAAGAGCGCCGCCGTCAAAAAGGACATGCAGGCGTTTCACGATGTCATAGGCGAGGACGAAGACAGCGGGGCCCTTCTGCAGGTGGCTCTGAGCAAGGCCCGCTATCGGGTGGTGGTGAAACGGCCGCGGCTGGCCGGCGCACTGGCCGGGCAAATGCCGGGCTTTTCTTTTGCAGGCAAATCGTCGCGCTACGATATCTACGTGTTGAAAGGCATCGTCAACAAAGCCGCAGCACCGGTCTCCGGCTGAACTGCGGGAGACCGGTCAGGCGGGGTTAGATAACCCCGGGTATGAACCTGTATTTAACCTGCTGGCAATAGGCCTGGTAGTGGGGGTCGGCCATCAGGTGGCGTTCTTCGGTCAGGGCGCGAAGGTAATACACCCCGGTCATCAGCAGCAGGCCGATGATCTGAAAGCCCGCAACGCCCCAGCCGGTGTTGTTGATGTTGTAGATGATGGCTGGGAACATCACACACCACCAGGCGAAGTTCTTGGATGCATAGGCCGGGTGGCGCACCCAGGCAAACGGGCCCTTGCGGATGATGCCGCGGTTGGTCAGGTTGGAGAAGCGCACCCCGAACCAGAGCGTCGCCGCCATATAGATCACGTAGCTCGCCACCATCATACTGGTGAAAATAGTGACCAGCCACAGGCTGCCCACCTGCAGTACCGCGCGCTCCCCGGGCGCCGAGAAATACAGCCCCAGGAACATCTGAAAGGGCGGGTAACACATTATGCACACCAGCCAGCCCAGCACGGTGGGTTCTGCCGATGCAGTCTGGTTATCAACCCAGCGCGACGAGATGATGTAGCCGCACCAGGCCAGTGCCACATCGATGGAAAAAATCAAAGCGATGGAGATGTTGAAAAAGTCGCTGTTGAAGCGCGAGTGAGTGTAGGCGCCGCTGCTGATCAGGTTGGGCAGGCCGTCAAACAGGTAACCGACGTTGCGCACCAGATGCGGGAACTGGTCGCAGAAAAACACCGTCATCAAGGGCGCAAAGAACAGCTTCACCAAGAGCCCACGGCCGTTTTTTTTGTCTATGTCGTCAAATACCGGCCGCAGGGCTTTGAGCCCAGGTATGGACGCCAGGGCATACATCAGGACCTTGCCGAAGCTGGTGGCCAGGTCCCGCCGGTCCGCGAGTGGATTGTGTTTCAGCGCCCGGGTCAGCAGGCCGTAGGGCAGCCCCAGCCACAGGTAGGCCGTCCACGCCAGCTCCAGGAAGCGGAACCACGGCTGGTAGTAGGGCGCGTTGCGGGTGTAGCCGTATTCATTGGCCGCTCGAAAGAACAGGATCACCAGGCCAAGCAGTGCCAGGTACAGCAGGTAATTTGCCAGGCCATTGATAAAAAAGCGCAGGCTGTTGCCCTGGGACAAGTCCGGGGCCAGCTGGAAGAAGGCGCGCTTCTCGCGCAGGTAAAGGCGCGCCAGCTCCACCGCCACCATAACCCCGGTGATCATCAGCAAGGCCGTCAAAAGCGAATCCAGCCGGTTGTCCGTCAGTTGCCAGCCAAATACAAACACGCCACGCTCCAGGGCGTTGCTGACGTTGAACCAGGCAGCAAACAGGACGACGGCCACGGCGCCGACCACGCCGCATATCCATGCGCCGTCGGTAACCCAATTGGATTTGCTCAGCTGGGTGAGGTCGGTGATGTTCAGGTCAACTCGGGTTGTCGGCTTGGCCTCGGGCGCTGCGGGTTCACGCAATGCGGCGACTCCGCCCTGATTTTTATAGCGGTCTTTTTTCATGACAAATCTGCTCGTTGCTGGATGGTGCCTCTTGCCCGGGTCTACGCCGTTTCAGCAAGATATTTCCCGCCGGCACCCACAGGGGGTGGCAGTTGATTGCAGCCGTGCAGCGGCTGCATGAACAGGGCGGGTGGTTGCGCCCAAGTATAACCGGGAGCAGCAGGTGAAATCGCGGATGACGTCAACAAAGTAGCGGGATCTGGCGTCGGCGTCGCAATTCACTTGCTTCGCCGGGCCGACGCTAGCTGAACAAAGACGAGAAATCGAGACTGAACGGCAGCGGGACACCCAGTTGCTCGGCAAAAAACAGCGCAGCCAAGCAGCCCAGCATCAACAGCGCGAGAGACCAGGACATAAGTCGAACCCGCCGTTTGGCGCTTGCCTGGGCCAGTTCCCGTGCCTGCCGCTCTTCCTGCGGATAGTTGGTGCGGAAAACCAGCTCCATGCGCCCAACCTGCAGCTTGTCATCGTGGCGCAGAGCGCTGTTGGTGCATTCGCGACCATTGATCAGCAGCGTGTTGGCGGCATGAGTGGCGCTGGCACGGTAACCTTTTTCGGTGCGGGTGATCAGCGCGTGATCCAAAGACACGGTACCGTCGACCAGGCAAACGTCTGCCCCGGAATCGCGCCCCACGCGCCACTCGTTCTGAAGGTCGTCAAACTCGAACACCTTGCCGCGTAGCGGCGCGGTAGTGACGATCAACCGCGGGCCGTCCCCCAGATCCAGAATCGGTTGGTCCGCATAGCTGCGCGAGATAAGCCGCTCCAGGGTCTCTGTACTGAGCATCTGCGTGCTCTCTATGCTGGCCTCGTCATCCTCCGGCTCTACCGGTGGTGGTGCCGCGCGAGGCGCACGTGAGGCCCGCCCCGAAGCCTTGGGGGGCTCAAGCTCAGGCTCCGGGTCTCGCTGGGCGCTCATGGGCGGCACTGCGGGTTCTTCCCGTGTCTCCACCATGGACTCATTGAGTTTGGGCTTCTTGAAGTGCCTGGCAATGGGCTCAATGGACGCCATCGGCTTCACCGCGCGAGGACGCAACTCCGTGCCGGATCCGACCGCAGACGGATTGCCGCCGTCCTGGTGCCTGGCTTCCAGACGAAACGCCAGGTCGTCGAACGCGACTTCGTCGCCGGGGTTCAAGCGCACCCGGCCGCGAATTTTATTACCGTTGACGAATGTACCGTTGGTCGATTGCAGATCTTCTATATAGACGCCGCCTGGAGAGACATTTACCTTGGCGTGGTACCGCGAGATATGGCCAAAATCCAGTACGATTTCGCAGTCCATCTCCCGGCCGACCAGCATTTGCCCCTGCAGTTGGTACTCCGCATCGCCAGTCAGTGCACTCAATTTAAAGACACTGGATTGGTTCTTCAAACGTGTTGCATCTTCCGTAGCCATGTTTATTGTGATTCCGCGGTTAACATTCAAAGCTTTTAGTCTTCACCCGCGCGTTGAAGTGGCAGTTGCACGAGAGAATTTTTTATAGTGCGCGTAGGTCACCCCCAGCTGTGGCGTTGCCCGACCGGTGTGGCATCAGTTGGGCGCCGAGGGCGAAATCGCCATAAGTGCAAGATTATGAGACCTTTTCATGGGTTATAAAAGAAGCGAGTGCTCAAAATGAACGTTTTGGTCCCGGAATCGGCTCTTCTTCCTCTTCTTCAATCGCCTCCAATTGCAGCCCCTCAAAGTTCGTCGCACCAAGCTTGGGCGCCTTGGGCTGCCCTTCGCCCTGCGCCAGCTTGATCCGCAGCCGCAGGTTGTTCGGCGAGTCGGCGTTGGCTATGGCATCCTCAAAGCTGATCCGGCCGGCCATAAACAGCTTGAACAGCGCCGCGTCAAATGTCTGCATGCCTAAGTTTTCCGACTTTTCCATGATTTCCTTGATCTCGGGCAAGCGGTTTTTGAGAATCATCTCGGATATGGTTTTGGTGCCCAGCAGCACTTCCACCGCCGCACACCGCTTGCCGTCCACCGTGGGTACCAGGCGTTGCGACACAAAGCCACGCAAGTTTTGTGCAAGCCCCATCAATAGCTGGGGCTTTTTTTCGTCCGGGAACAGGTTGATGATACGCTCCAAAGCCTGATTGGCGTTATTGGCATGCAGAGTGGAGATGGCCAGGTGGCCGGTTTCTGCAAATTCCAGCGCGTGCTCCATGGTTTCGCGGTCGCGAATTTCGCCAATCAGAATGACATCCGGGGCCTGACGCAGGGTGTTTTTCAAGGCATTTTTGAAACTGCGCGTATCCACGCCCACTTCCCGCTGGTTGATAATCGATTTTTTATGGCGGTGCACATACTCGACCGGGTCTTCAATGGTGATGATATGTCCACCCGAGGTGGCATTGCGGTGGTCGATCAGGGCCGCCAGCGACGTCGATTTACCCGATCCGGTACCGCCCACGAACAGCACCAGCCCGCGCTTGGTCATGATCAGCTCCTTCAGTACCTCGGGCAACTTCAGGTCGTCGAATTGCGGAATTTCAGTGTTGATGTTGCGGGCGACGATCGACACCTCGTTGCGCTGCTTGAAGATGTTGATGCGGAAGCGGCCGACCCCGGCAATGGAGATGGCCAGGTTCATCTCCAGCTCGCGAACGAACTGCTCGCGCTGCTCTGCATCCATCAAGGCGTTGGCTATTTTCTCTATTTCACCCGCCTTATAGGCCTGCTGGGCCAAGGGTTTCAAGGTTCCTTGAAACTTGGCGCAGGGTGGCGCTCCGGTGCTCAGGTAGAGGTCTGATCCGTCCTTTTGCGCCAGGATTGTCAGATAAGGGTCTATCGGTGTGCCCATGTCGGAATGTCCTTCACTGCTGTGTGACCGGTAAGGTCGGCCGGGTGATGGGGGCGGCGGGAAGGTACGTGCGTGTACGGTGTAGAACCGCTGCTGACCAACGCAACCCGAGTGTCTGACTCAAGTATAGGTAGCAGATGCGGCTGCGCCAGCGCTGGGCAAGGGTGAAGGAAGGCACCGGGGCACTGGGCTGTGCCCCGATAAAGTGGGCTAGAGTGCGGCGATTCTGCTTTGCTGCTGCTTTAACTTGTGCAGCGCATCGGCAAGTGCGGCCAGTTTGTCCTGCTCTTTTTGCACCACATCTGCGGGCGCCTTGGCAACAAATGCCTGATTGGCCAGTTTGCTGCTTATGCGGCCGTGCTCTGTGCCGAGTTTGTCGATTTCTCGGCCAAGGCGTGCAACTTCGGCCTCCTTGTCGATAAGCCCGGCCATGGGCACCGCTATTTCCAGCTTGCTCACCAGTGCCGTAACGGCAAGCGGTGCTTGGTCGCCCTCGGCAAGCCAGCCCAGGCTTTCCAGGCCGGCAAGCTTCAACAGAAACTGTTGGTGATTGGCAACCCGACGGCGATCGCTCGGCTCCCCGTGCGCCAACAACAGCGGTATTTTTTTGGCCGGCGGAATTTGCATTTCGCCGCGAATGCCGCGAATGCCGACAATGACCTCCTTGAGCCATTCGATATCCGCGCCGGCTTCCGCATCGACGCTGCCGGTGTCCGCCACCGGGTAGGGCGCCAGCATGATGCTGTCGCCCTCGGCGCCGGCCAGTTGCTTCACCCGCTGCCAGACGTCTTCCGTAATGAATGGCATGAACGGATGCGCCAGTCGCAGGCTTGCCTCCAGCACGCGTATCAAAGTGCGGCGCGTACCCACCTGCACCTGAGTGGAGGCGGATTCGTCCCACAGCACCGGTTTGGAAAGCTCTATGTACCAGTCGCAGTAATCCTTCCAGATAAAGTCGTACAGCGCCTGGCTGGCCAGATCCAGCCGGTAGCTGGCAAATCCTTCGGCAACCCGTGCTGTGGTTTCCTGCAGGCGGCTGATGATCCAGCGGTCCGCGAGGGTGAGACTGTATTGGCTGTCGCCGGCGCCGCAGTCCTGGCCTTCGCAGTGCGATAACACATAGGCACTGGCGTTCCACAGCTTGTTGCAGAAGTTGCGGAAGCCCTCCACCCGACCCACATCAAAATTGATGTCGCGGCTGGTGGATGCCAAAGAATAGTAAGTGAAGCGCAGAGCGTCTGTACCGTAGGCCGCGATGCCTTCGGGAAATTCCTTGCGCGTGGCCTTTTCTATCTTGGGCGCAGTTTTGGGGTTCATCAATCCACTGGTGCGCTTCTGAAGCAGGCGCTGCAGGTCTATGCCGTCGATCAAATCAATCGGGTCCAGTACATTGCCTTTGGACTTGCTCATCTTCTGACCCTGGCCGTCGCGCACCAGTCCCGTCACATAGACCGTTTTGAACGGCACCTCCTTGCGGAAGTGCAGTGTCAGCATGATCATGCGTGCCACCCAGAAGAAGATAATGTCAAAGCCCGTCACCAGCACATTGGTGGGGTGAAAGTTCTGCAACTCCTGGGTGTCCTCCGGCCAACCGAGGGTGCCAAAGGTCCACAGGCCAGAGGAGAACCAGGTATCCAATACATCGTCATCCTGCTTTAGGACAATGTCTTCACCCAAACCGTGTTCGCGTCTGATTTCGTCCTCACTACGCCCTACGTACACCTGGCCACTGCTGTCGTACCAGGCCGGGATACGGTGACCCCACCAGAGCTGACGCGAGATGCACCAGTCCTGAATGTCGCGCATCCAGGAAAAATACATGTTCTCGTACTGCTTGGGCACAAACTCGATGTCTCCGGCTTCCACGGCCTTGACGGCCTGTTCCGCCAGGGGCGCGGTTCTCACATACCACTGGTTGGTCAGATAGGGTTCTATGACCACACCGCTGCGATCGCCCCTGGGCACCTTGAGCAGGTGGTCGTCAATCTTGTCCAGCAGCCCCAGCGCGTCCAGGTCGGCTACAACCTGTTTGCGCGCAGCAAAGCGCTCCAGCCCGCGATAGGCTTCGGGCACCTGATCGTTGAGGTTGGCGTCGTCGTCAAAGATGTTGATCAGTGGCAATTGATGACGAAGCCCCACCTCATAGTCGTTGAAATCGTGGGCCGGGGTGATTTTTACGCAGCCGGTTCCAAACGCTTTATCAACATATTCATCGCCAATGATGGGGATTTCTCTTTCGGTCAGCGGCAGGCGGACGGTTTTGCCAATCAGATGTTTATACCGTTCATCTTCCGGGTGCACGGCCACCGCGCTGTCGCCCAGCATGGTCTCCGGGCGGGTGGTGGCCACCACCAGTGAGCCGGTGCCGCAGGCCAGGGGGTAGCGGAAATGCCAAAGAAAGCCTTTTTCTTCTTCGCTTTGCACCTCCAGATCGGAGATGGCGGTGTGCAGTTTGGGGTCCCAGTTCACCAAACGTTTGCCGCGATAGATCAAACCGTCTTTATGCAGACGGATGAACACCTCCTGTACAGCCTTATAAAAGCCGTCGTCCATGGTGAAGCGCTCGCGGCTCCAGTCGGGTGATGCACCCAGGCGGCGCAACTGCCGCGTGATATTGCCGCCGGATTCCTCCTTCCACTGCCACACGCGTTCAATGAACGGCTCGCGGCCCAGATCGTGGCGGGTTTTACCTTCGGCATCCAGCAGGCGCTCTACCACCATTTGGGTGGCGATCCCGGCGTGGTCTGTGCCCACCTGCCAAAGCGTATTGCGGCCACTCATGCGCTGGTGGCGAATCAAGGCGTCCATGATGCTCACTTGGAAACCGTGCCCCATATGCAGGCTGCCGGTGACATTGGGCGGCGGAATCATGATGCAGTATGGGTCGCCCTTGCCACTGGGGGCAAAGTGGCCGCCGCTTTCCCAGGTTTGATACCATTTTTGTTCGATGGCCGCGGGTTTGTAGGTTTTGTCCATGAATCAAGTGCCAATAGGTTTAGGTTGTTGATGGCGGACGGCGTAGCGCCAGCGGGTGAAATAATGCTGTGTGTTGTCGTTTTGCCGCCTTGCCGGCTTGGGCAGGGCTGTGTGCGTTTGCGGTTTCCCTGCCGTTTGCCCAGTACCGTGCGCATAGCGGCCAGCAAAAGGAGGGCGTTGATTCGCCGCCCGCGCAGCCTGAGGGGCAGGCAGGTGTGTGGCGCGCCGTCAAAATACGCATCAATGAAAGGTGCAGGGAACTACCAGGATTATACATAGCCCGGCGGGACCATGCAGGATTGTGTCGCGCCGGGCGTGCATGGCTCGCCTCTGGGGCAGAAAGCGCCCGGCGCAAGCAGGCAACAGCAGGGGGCGTTAGTCGTTCAGCATTCGCTTCAGGCGGCGGCGCAGCTCGGCCGCCACCAGCGGCAGGAATTCTGCCACCAGTTCATCAACCATTTGGTCGCGCTGATCGCTGATCCTGGACTTGGCATGAGTTGGTGGAGACAACTGCCCCAGGGCCGCTATGCGCTCAAACCGGTCGGGGCGGGTTCGGCTGCGGAACAGCGCCGTGCTGGCGTCAAGCGCGGCACTGGACTGGGCTATTTCTTCCACCAGGGTGCGTCGGCCCTGATGCAGCTTGTCCAGAATGTGTTGCGGCAGGAACGGGTTCTCCGTTTTCCTGGGCGGTTCTGCCGCTCCATCAGCGCCTGACTCTGCAGCGGACCGCGTTGACTCCAGCAGGGCTGCCGCTGCCAGGTTGAGTGCAGAAGCCGGGTCTGTTTTGGCGGGCGCAGGGTTAGCCGGGGCTGTGGTGCCGGGGGCTTCGCTGCGCGCCGCCAACGCAGATTGCAGGTCAAGCATTTCTTCGGGGGTGATGGACGGCTCGCCGGGTTGCAGACGTTTGTCTTCGTCGAGCGGATCGCTGAGCGGAGCCATGTGTTCCTGGGCCGGGTCTTCTATCAATGCGTCGTCCAGCATCAGCATGGGCACTTGGTCGTCTGCGTCGTCTGTAGCATCTTCATCAGCAGGCTCATTCGGTTTGGGTTCGCCGTGTGCACTGGAAGTTGAAGGTTCCACTGTTTCGAGCAATAGGGGAATGTCCATATCTTCCGCTTCAGTGTCGCTTGAAGCGGATTGCGCCGGTATATCAGAAGCGTCGCGGCTTCCTGACAAAGGTTCTGTGTTCATTGGCGTACCCCACGTTAGAGAGTCACTTATTGTTATACGTTTTTTTATCCCGATGCCGGGCCACTCAGGACCTATATAGGGTCAAAAGTATGAGGTCCCAAGCCTAACCAGGGCCGCCTCGCTGCATCCCGTCGCCCGGCTGGCGCGTGAAACAAGCTTTGTTCGGCTGCCTTGTCTCACTGGGTATGCAAGTTGTGATCAATGATTATTTTGCGTCGCCTGGGCCCCCGAGTGCAGCACCTGTTGTTTGCTTTGCGCATCAGCGGACGCTGCTGCTGTATGGTCAAGCTCTCCCCGCCTTTTGAGCACTGCAGCATCAATAGTATCGCTGCAAAACCCGAGTCCCGCAATCGGTCAGACGGCTTCTTCTCACTTTGCTAAACAACCTGCTCCCGGGCCCCTTGAATGGTAAATTTATCCCAGTTTATGGGTGTTGATTTCAAAGCCTTGCTCTTTCAGTTGCAGATAGCTGCGACGGGTGCAGGCAAGAATGTCTGGAGTCTGCACTACAATTTCTGCTATCCGTTTGAAACGACCGGGTTCGGCCACCGGCGCGCGCCCCAGATTGATCAGCAGGTCGCGCGTTGGTGCTCGGATTGATTCATCTGTAACAAGGATACGTGCGGAGGGCTCATCCTGACTAAGTGAATGGGGAAGAAATGATTCGGCCTGAAAACGCCAAAGCAGCTGGTCAAGCTGTTGGGCACCAGAAGGGTCGGTCGCCACCAGGGCCACCGACAAATTCTGGCGATACGCCTTTTCTGCCAGGCGGCAGGCGAACAGGTAGCGCGCGTCTTCGTGTTGCTCGGCCAGGATGTAAAAATCGACGCGCGTCATTGTTGGTTTGGATTCTACTTGTAAATACCCAGCAGGTACTGCAGCAACATGGCCACCGGCCGGCCGCTTGCTCCTTTGGCTGCGCCCGAGTGCCAGGCCGTCCCGGCAATATCCAGGTGCGCCCACTTGTAGCTCTCGGCAAAACGCGACAGGAAACAAGCTGCGGTCACTGAGCCTGCTTCGCGCCCGCCAATATTGGCCAAATCGGCAAAATTACTCTGCAGCGACTTGTGGTATTCCTCCCAAAGCGGCATCTGCCATGCTGGGTCCTGCGCAGCCTTGCCTGCGGCCAGCAGTTCGTCAGCCAACAGCTGGTCGTTGGCAAACAAACCGGTTGCGTGGTTACCTAAGGCTATCACGCAGGCGCCGGTCAGGGTGGCAATGTCTATAACCGCCTTGGGCTTGAAGCGCTCCACGTACGTCAGCGCATCGCAGAGCACCAGCCGGCCCTCGGCATCGGTATTGAGTACCTCAATTGTCAGTCCAGCCATGGAGGTGACAACGTCGCCAGGTTTGGTGGCGCCGCCACTGGGCATGTTTTCTGCGGCCGCCACCACGCCAACCACATT
Source organism: uncultured Cellvibrionaceae bacterium (assembly GCA_964399955.1). GTDB lineage: Bacteria > Pseudomonadota > Gammaproteobacteria > Pseudomonadales > Cellvibrionaceae > CAYNST01. The sequence continues at coordinate 25,029 of CAYNST010000014.1, forward strand.
CACTGGCGCGTTGAGAGCCTGCAAGGTTTTCATTACTCCAAATACGCTGGCGGCGCCGCACATGTCGTACTTCATTTCATCCATGCCCGGGCCGGGTTTGATGCTGATGCCGCCGGTGTCAAAGGTGATACCTTTACCCACCAGCACCGTGGGTTTGTCGTCCGCAGCGCCGCCTTTGTACTCCATTACAATCAGTTTGGCCGGCTGGTCGCTGCCGGCAGACACCGAGAGCAGGGCACCCATTTTCAGTTTTTTCATCTGCTTTTCGTCAAGAATCTCCACCGACAGCTTCTTGCTGCCCTCGGCCAAGGCCATAGCCTGTTCGGCCAGGTAGGTGGGGGTGCAGATGTTGCCTGGCAGGTTACCCAGTTGCCGCGCAAAGTTGGCGCCTTCGCCCAACGCTTGGCCGGCCGCTACGCCTTTTTTCCAGTCGCCGCTGCTCTGCTCGCTGTGAAAGGTAAATTTTTTCAATGTCAGCGGCTTTACGTCGCGTGTTTTGGTTTGGCTGTAGCTATAGAGTGCTCGGCTCAGGTGTTCGGTCAGCACCAGGCCAAACTGTTGATCGGACACCTCGGAGTGGTTTTCGATTGACCAGGCCGCATGTTTGATGGATTTGCCCCGCAGTTCTTTGCCAATGCTGGCGGCGCAGGCTTTCAGGTCCTTAGGCGTGACTCGCTGTGGGCTTTCACCCAGGCACACCAACAGTACCCGCGGGAAGGGCGCCTGTCGCGGCGGCGTAACCCACAGGCATTTTCCGGCTTTCAGCGTCAAATCACCCAGTGCCAGCACACCGGCAATGGCTTGGTCCATCAAGGAGTCTATAGTCTGTGCTGCAGCAGAGAGACTTTTATCGCCGTAAACATGGGCGATCAGGCAGTCGGCGTTGAGTTTTTCAAGAGGACCTGCTTTAACACGAAAATCCATACTAGTTCCCGCTGGTTAAGAAGTTGGTTCGGTAAGAGCAATTGATTCGTATAGTGACTGCTTTGTGCGCTTATTTCAAACTCGGTGCGGTGGCCGTGGCACAGTCGCGCCGGACTGTAATGATTGTAGTAGCTGGGCGTTATCTTATTGCCTGCCAACCTGGGTATAATCCGGCGGCAGCTAACCGGTCCCTGCCCAAATTTGCCCGTGGCTGCGTTTAAATCTGCGCGTTTAAACGTGTAAACTCATGCTCTTTTGCCTTGCTGGCGCACACCGGGACGCTATTTGCGCAGTCGCGGACGGCGCTTAGCCGTTTCATCCGGTTTTGATCTACCTGCGGCCGTTTGTTGGCCCTCAACAGAGGCAACCCCCTGCGACGTGATTATCTTTCGTTATCTAGCGCGCGAAGTTTTGACCAGCATGGTCGCGGTCAGTGCCGTTCTGCTGTTGATCATTATGAGCGGACGCTTTGTGTCCTATCTGGCCGATGCGGCAGCCGGTCGGCTCGACGCCGGAATACTGTTGACGCTGATGGGCTACCGGCTGCCGTCGTTCCTTGAGCTGATCCTGCCATTGGGTCTGTTTATCGGCATACTGCTGGCTTACGGCAGGCTCTACGTGGACAGTGAAATGACGGTGCTGTCGGCCTGTGGCATGAGCGAGAAGCAACTGGTGGGCTATACCCTGGCCTCCGGCCTGGTGGTGGCGCTGGTGGTGGCGGCCTTCAGTCTGTTAATCGGGCCTCTGGGCGTGCAGGCATCCGAGAACCTGCTGGCCGAGCAGCGCAGTCGCACCCAGTTTGAAACCATTCAGCCGGCGCGCTTCCATCGCTTGGGTAACGGAGATGGCGTGTCATATGTGCAGTCCTATGACGCTGAGCGGGATCAACTGCAGAAGGTTTTTCTGGCGGGAGCGGGAGACACCCAGGAAAAGTTCTCGGTAGTTACGGCGGCGACGGGTGAGACCGTGATAGAGCCCGTCACCGGCCGCCGCTATCTGTTGTTGTCCGACGGCCATCAGTACCGCGGCCAGCCAGGGGAAGAGGATTTTGAAGTGGTGAACTTCAAGACTCTCAAGCAGTACATCCCTCAGAATCAGGTGGCACCGCGGAAACCCACCGACAGTACTTCCACTCTGGATTTGCTGCAGCAGGATACCCCTGCTGCCCGAGCCGCCTTGCAGTGGCGGCTTTCTTTGCCGGTGCTGGTCATGGTGATTTCTCTGCTGGCGGTGCCGCTCAGCCGCACGCAGCCACGCAAGGGCCGATACGTAAAAATGATCCCGGCCATTCTGCTGTACATTATCTACCTGGTTGCCAGTAACGCCGCGCGGGGGTTGCTGGAAGAGGGCAAGGCACCCGTTCCCTACATACTTTGGCTGGTACACGCAGTCTTTTTGCTGTTGGCGCTGGCCTTGCTGGCCGGGCCGTCATTGACCCGCAGGCGCTCGAAGTCCGCAGATACTAGAGGTACCAAGCCGGCATGAAGCGCATCAAGAGTTACATCGGCCGCTCGGTCGCAGCCGCCATCGCCATTGTTCTTCTGATCATTGTGGCGCTGGACGGCATTGCCGAGTTCGTGGATCAACTGAACCGCCTGCAAGCGCAGTACACCCTCGTCGAGGCCTTGATTTACACGGCCTTCACGCTCCCTTCAACCCTTTACAGTTATCTTCCACTGGCGTGTCTGGTGGGGTGCCTGCTGGGCCTGGGTGCGCTTGCCAGCTCCAACGAGCTGGTAATTGTGCGGGCGGCGGGGGTGACCATGACACAAATCATCTGGGCGGTCATGCGGCCGGTATTGCTGTACATACTGGTGGGCCTGAGCCTGGGCGAATTCGTCACCCCCATGACCGATCAGTACGCCGAAAGCCGCAAGGCCATGGCGCTGGGCCACCGCTCCGCCATGCTTGGGCAGCGCGGCATCTGGAACCGCGAAGGCGATCAGTTCATGCATTTCAGCGCCGTGATGCCAGGCGGTAAGCTGTATGGCATAACCCGCTTTGAGTTTGACGAAAACGCCCAGTTGGTTAGCACCACCTATGCAGAGTCGGCCAGTTTTCAGGACGGGGTTTGGCGAGAGGAAAACGTGGTCAGCAGTACGCTCACCGACGACCGAATAGAACCCGCACAATTTGCGGCCCGGGTCTGGCAGGCAGAGATTTCGCCGGCCCTGTTGGATATTCTGGCGCTGCCGCCCGCCAATTTGGCGATGCAGCGCCTGTACACCTACGCGCGCTATCTGGAGCGTCAAGGGCAGGAGGCCAATGACTACCGTCTGGCGTTTTGGCAAAAGGCGCTGCAGCCGCTGGCAACTGCCAGCCTGGTGATGATTGCCATTTCTTTCATCTTTGGGCCTCTGCGGGAGGTCACCGCCGGCTTTCGGGTCTTCTCCGGGGTCATCGTTGGCATCGGCTTCCAGACCACGCAGGAACTGCTGGGCCCCAGCAGCCTAATTTACGGGTTTCCTCCGGTGATCGCGGTGTTGCTGCCAATAATGTTGAGCGCTCTGGTTGGCATCTACCTGCTGAGGCGGTCCGTTTAGGTTTTGATGCGGCCTCACGCGTCGGGTTTAAGCTGGATGACCCGCGTGTGCGACAGTTTGTCGTGCAGGCACGCCCGCTCAGGGTTCATGAATTTGTACCAGTAACCCAGGCCAAACAACCAAAAGGCCGGTATACCAGCCGCACAACGGACAATGCACTGGTACCAATTTGGCGGAAGCTGTTGGTTGCTCTCGTCAACCACCTGTATACGCCAGGCACGCATACCAATGGTTTGCCCGGACCGGCGCCAGAACCAGCCGTAGTACAGGGAAAGAGACAAAATCAAACCCAGGGTGGGCAGAAAGCCGCTGAACATGGGCTGGTAGTTGTCGGCCTTGGCCTCCAGCAGCCAGACGGAGGCGCCGGTCAGCAGGGCGGAGTAGCCCAAGGCAATGGCCGTGATTATCAGACTGTCATATGTCAGTGCCGCAAAGCGCCGCCAGAGTGGGGCCAGGCTGGGGCGGGGAGATAGCTCGGTCATGGGGTATGTGCCGCTTCATTCGGGGCAGGCAGTGTAGCAAAAGCCGGCTCTGTATCTGTACCGGCTGTTGAGAAACCACCTGAATTGCCGCTGACCCCGGCAACCGGGACGGGGTCGCAGGAGCAGACGCTCAAATTTGCAGGGGTCTAGAGCGCGCTGTCGTAGAAGGTTTGCAGCGCTTTGGGGTCTCGCTGGTAGGCGCTCAGGTGCACCTGATACATGGAGCCGTCGTCATCAATATGGGTGAGCTTGCCTATCTGGTATTCCAGCTCCGGAATCAACCACACGGTGGTCGCGCTGTCGTCGTCGCGCTTCTTGAACACCAGGGCCTTCAGTACCCTTCCCTCAAAAGAGAAATTGTCCGTGCCTACCTGCTCAAATTCATAGGTGCGCACTGACTGCCGCTTTACGAAGGAGTAGCCTAGCTCTTTTTTGCCGCGAGAAGCTTCTTTTTGCATCAGCAGCTGATAGAGGGAGGGATCTAGCAAACCGGGACGCAGCTTGTGTTGCTTGTTGCTGTGGCTGCGATCGCTGCGGGTATAGTCCGCCGTCATTTTGGACCAGTCAAAAGCTATGCTCTCGCGCACTCTTCGTCCAAACACCTTACGCTGATAGTCGTACGCAAGCGGGCGAACGTGCTTGTCTCTCAGCTGAAAACGGCTGCTCTCGCGGATGGAGGCAAACATGTTTTTAGCCTCCGAGGAAAACTCGTACTCTCCGCTGCCGGTCTGCACCAGGCTGCGCTTCATCTCCACATTCCAGCCGGAGATTTCCCCCCGGTAAGTAGTGGTGAAGATGGTGCTGGCGTCCTTGGCATAAACCCACGCCGGTGCGGTAACCAGCGTGAACAGGCAAAGGAGGCGGCTGAGAAAAATAGCGTGTTTCAATATCATCAGTGGCTCTGGCTGGAAGCAAATGGGTGGCTTTAACCGGTGACCGGCTGTTGCAGGTTCCCTAGACAACTATTGGCGCAATTGTTCCCGGCGGCCAAGCGTCATACGCTCTTGGACCACTGTAAAGGCAGATCCTTGCGCCAACCGGTGTATTTTTTTGGTGCGGCGTTCGGGTGACGCGTAATCAGTTGCAATCATAAGCAGTCAACCCATACTCGAAATTGCCCATAGCTGCGTTGCAGAAAGTTGCTGTTCTGCACGAACTGAATATTTACTCTACAGCAAGCATAGCGCACCCAGCTTAAGCTGAGCTGAACGCAAAAAAGGGGAGCAGTGCTCCCCTTTTGCAAACCGAACTAAAAAATTAGCTGTTGGCTTTGAGAATGGCGAGGGTGGTGTCCAGCATGCGGTTGGAAAAGCCCCACTCGTTGTCATACCAGGCCAGCACTTTTACCTGGGTGCCGCCAATGACACGTGTCTGGGTGGCGTCAAAAATACTGGAAGCGGCATTGTGGTTGAAGTCTGAAGATACCAGTGACAGCTCGCTGTGCTGAAGTACGCCTTCAAACCGGTTTTTGGCGGCATCAGACAGGATCTGGTTGATCTCTTTGACTGAGGTTTCACGACCGGCCTGAAAGGTCAGGTCCAGTAGCGACACGTTGATGGTGGGCACGCGAATGGCCAGGCCGTCCAGTTTGTTGTCCAACTCCGGAATGACCAGGCCGATGGCCTTGGCGGCACCGGTCTTGGTGGGGATCAGGTTGTGGGCCGCGGCTCGCGCACGATACATGTCAGAATGATAAGCATCGGTGATGTTCTGATCATTGGTGTAGGAGTGCACGGTGTTGACCAAGCCGGAAACGATACCAACAGTGTCGCTCAATGCCTTGGCAATGGGTGCCAAACAGTTGGTGGTGCAGGATGCGTTTGACAGTACCTGGTGCTCGGCGGTGATTTTGTCGTGGTTAACACCGTACACCACGGTCAGGTCGGCGTTGGTGCCGGGGGCGGAAATCAGCACTTGGCTGGCGCCAGCGGCCAGGTGTTTGGCGGCGTCATCACGGCTGGTGAAGCGGCCGGTGCACTCATAGACGATGTCTACACCCAGTTCCCGCCAGGGCAGCGCGGTGGGGTCGCGCTCGGCGGTTACCTTGATCTTGTCGCCGCCTACGCTGATGTATTCATTGTCACACTGGACGTCAAAGCCAAAAGCGCCGTGCACGGTATCGTATTTTAGGAGGTGTGCGTTGATCTGCGGCGAACCCAGGTCATTGATGGCGACAATCTCCAGCTCCTTGTTTAGGTTTCGCTCATACAGGGCGCGAAGCACATTGCGGCCAATACGTCCAAAACCGTTAATAGCAATACGTGGCATGATGGTAGTCCCAAGTTAAATTAGAAATAGCGTAGATAGACAGTAGAGCAAGCATGATATTTGGCGGCTGCAAGCAAAGCCGTGTCACCAGGGCGTACTGCAAGTGGTAGACTCTGCCGGTAAACGCCGGTGATTGACGGCTTCTGCACGCTCAATCCGGCTGTTCAACAGGCGGTGGCAGGTAAAATTGCAGCGTAGGATCAAGTCTATAGGAGGCGCGATTATCGGTAATCGCAGTTGAAAAAGCAACCGGCGAACCTCTAAAATAGGCGCTGTTTGCAAAGGTCAAAGGCGTACCGCCCAAGCCTCCGGTCGGGCGTCCTATCGTTGCCCACATACCGGGGCAGGCTTGTGCAGGCAGTCTACTCTCGTTGCGACTTATGCGCGGCCCGCTTCGTTACCGGGGTCTGCTCATCGCCCGGCAATCGCGACACACGCAGTGTATGCTCGTCCGGGCCGCTCCCCGACGCAGCTACCACCACTCAGTTCATCGAAACAAGGCAGGTTTTTATAACTATGAATACCGACATCTTAATTGTGGGTGGCGATGGCGATTTGGCGCTACGCAAACTGTATCCGGCTTTCTACTATCTCACCCTGAACGGATGTATGCCTGCTGGAACCCGGATCTTTGGCATGGCTCGAACCCATAATGAGCAGGCCGACTTCCTGGCAAAGGTCAAAGAGTGGTTGAAGGAGAACACCGGCTCTCTTTACGACGAAGAAATCTGGGCCACGTTCAGCAAGTGCCTGGCATTTGTACAGGGCGACTCCACCAAGTGCGAAGACCTGCAGCGCGTGCGGGATACCTGCCTCACCGAAGAGCACGACCTGATCGTTTATCTGGCCGTTCCGCCCATGATTTTTGGCAAAATCTGTACCGCCATGGACCAGTGCGGCCTGGTGCGCCCCAATACGCGTCTGGTTGTTGAAAAGCCGCTGGGCGACAGCAAAGAGTCTTTTCAGGCCATCAACGCCGAACTGAGCCGCGTCTTCACAGAGAAGCAGCTGTTCCGCATAGATCACTACCTGGGCAAGGAGTCGGTGCAAAACCTGATGGCGTTGCGCTTTGCCAATGATATCTTCGAGCCCATCTGGAACTCCAAACACATCGACCATATCCAGATTGCTGTCACTGAAACCGTTGGCTGTGGCAACCGCTGGGACTTCTATGATGAAACGGGCGCCATGCGGGACATGATCCAGAACCACCTGTTGCAGGTGCTGTGTCTGGTGTGCATGGAGCCGCCTGCATCCCTGTCGGCGGAGTCGGTGCGCACAGAAAAACTGAAAATACTCAGCAGCCTCAAGCCGCTGACGGAAGACGAAATCAGCCGCAATACCGTGCGCGGGCAGTACCGTGCGGGCAAGGTAGACGGCAAACCCGTTCCGGGCTATCTGGAAGAGGAAGAGGGCGGCCGCGAGAGCGACACCGAGACCTTTGTTGCCCTGAAAGCAGAAATCACCAATTGGCGCTGGTCGGGCACACCGATCTACATCCGCACAGGCAAGCGCCTCAATCGACGCCATTCTGAAATTGTCATCCAGTTCAAGCAAAACCGCACCAAGCTTTTCGCCGGCCAGTTGACCAACAACTGTGCCAACCAGCTGATCATTCAGTTGCAGCCGGACGAAGGCATCTATCTGCGGGTGAAAAACAAGAAGGCAGGCCTGGATGCGCGTTTGCCACTGGAAGACCGCAGCATGGACCTGTCTTTTGCCGACAATGCCAGGGCCAAGAAACACGACGCCTACACAAGGGTCCTGTTTGATGTGATCCGCAACGATCAAACCTTGTTTGTCAGCGCTGCAGAAGTGGAGGCCGCCTGGGATTGGGTGGACCAGATCCTGGAGGGCTGGCGGCTGAAGAACAAAAAGCCCGTGGGCTATGAAGCTGGCAGCGCGGGTCCGGTCGAAGCCATCGAGATGATGGCGCGCGACGGTCGCCGCTGGAACTTCTAATCAACAAGGGGTGAAAAATTGAACACTACCATCGAGGCCGTAACCGCCCGAATCATCAAGCGCAGCCGCAGCCAGCGGCAGGCGTATTTGCAGGCCATGCGCGCCACCATGGACCAAAACCCGCCCAAGCGCAGGCTGTCCTGTGGCAACCTGGCACACGCCTACGCGGCCTGTGGTGAGCAGGACAAAAACACCATCAAACTGATGCAGACGGCCAACCTGAGCATTACCACGGCCTACAACGATATGCTCTCGGCGCACCAGCCGTTCGAGCTATTCCCGGGCATCATCAAGGATGCGGCCCGCAAGATGGGCTGCACCGCGCAGGTGGCGGGCGGCGTGCCGGCTATGTGTGACGGTGTTACCCAGGGCCAGGCCGGCATGGAGCTGAGTCTGTTCAGCCGGGAGGTGGTGGCCATGGCCTCGGCGGTGGGGCTTTCCCACAATATGTTTGATGGGAACCTGTTCCTGGGTGTATGCGACAAAATTGTGCCGGGCATGATGATTGGCGCCCTGCAGTTTGGCCATATACCTGCGGTTTTTGTGCCTGCCGGCCCCATGCCTTCCGGAATTCCCAATAAAGAAAAAGCGCGCGTGCGACAACAGTACGCCGCGGGAGAGGTGGGGGAGGAAGAACTGCTTGCCGCTGAAACCGCCTCTTACCACAGTCCCGGCACCTGCACCTTTTACGGGACTGCCAACAGCAACCAAATGCTGGTGGAAATGCTGGGCGTGCAGTTGCCCGGCAGCTCATTTGTCAGCCCGCAGGCGGAGTTGCGCGAAGCGTTGACCCGCGCCGCCGTAGAAAAGCTGATCCTCAATACCTCCAGTGCCGGGCAGTACCGGCCACTGTACGACGTCATCACTGAGAAGTCCGTGGTTAATGCCATTGTCGGGCTGCACGCAACCGGCGGTTCAACCAACCACACGCTGCACCTGGTGGCCATGGCCCGGGCGGCGGGCATTGTTGTCACCTGGGAGGATATGGACGAGCTTTCCCGCGCCGTTCCGCTCCTGGCCCGGGTTTACCCCAACGGCGATGCCGATGTCAACGCTTTCCACGAGGCCGGCGGCATGGCGTATCTGGTGCACGAACTGCGCCGCGCCAATCTTCTCAACGAGGAGGTGGTCAACGTCATGGGCGAAGGTCTGGACCACTACGAAAAAGCCCCGGTGCTGCAGGATGACGGCAGTGTTGTATGGGAAGGGCCGGTCAACGCATCCCGCGACCAGGCCATCCTGCGGCCCGCAGAAAACCCCTTTGCCTCAGAGGGCGGCCTGCGCCTGTTGCGCGGCAATTTGGGGCAGGCCGTCATTAAAATTTCTGCCGTGGCAGAGCAATACCGGGTGGTGGAAGGGCCGTGCATTGTCTTTGAAGACCAGGACGACTTGATAGACGCGTTCAAGCGCGGCGAGTTGGACCGAGACTTCATTGCTGTTGTACGTTTCCAGGGCCCCGCTGCCAACGGCATGCCGGAGCTGCACAAGATGACCCCACCGCTTGGCCTGTTGCAGGACCGCGGCTTCAAGGTGGCGCTGGTCACCGACGGCCGCATGTCCGGCGCATCCGGCAAGGTGCCCTCGGCTATCCATTTGTCTCCAGAGGGCGTAAAAGGCGGCCTGATTGCCAAATTACGCACCGGCGATATCCTGCGACTGGATGCCGAAAAAGGCGAGGTGGACGCATTGGTCAGCCATCAGGAGCTGGAAAGCCGGGAGGCGGCCAAACCCCGCCGCCCCATTCAGAACCTGGGTCGCAACCTGTTTGGTGGCTTTCGCGCGCTGGCCGGCGTCTCTGAACACGGCGCCAGCGTTTTTGATTCATGCATAGACTTTGACTAAGGATTTGATGTGACCATAACCCGAGCTTTTCTTGAGCCCATCGGTGTCATGCCGGTTATTGTGTTGGACAATGTGGAGGACGCTGTGCCGGTGGCCATGGCGCTGCAAAAAGGCGGCATCAAGGCCGTGGAAATTACCCTGCGAACCCCTGCTGCGCTGGAGTGCATCAAGCTGATCAAGCAAGAGTGCCCGGGCCTGATCACCGGCGCCGGCACCATTGTCAATCCGCACAACCTGGAGCAGGTGGCCGAGGCGGGCGTGGACTTTGCCGTATCCCCGGGCATGACCGAGCTGTTGGTGAAAAAAGCGGAAGAATACGGCGTGAAATTGCTGCCAGGTGTGGCCACCTGCTCCGAGGTGTTGCAGGGCATGGAGTTGGGCCTTAGCTGCTTCAAGCTTTTTCCGGCCACAGCGGTAGGCGGTTTGCCGCTGCTTAAATCCATCAACGGGCCGCTGCCGCAGGTAAGTTTTTGCCCCACCGGCGGCCTGACACTGGATGACTTTGATCAGTACCTGGCGCTGCCTAACGTTGCCTGTGTAGGCGGCACCTGGCTGGTGCCCAAGGCGGCAGTAGAGGCCAAAAACTGGCAGGCCATTACCGACATCGCCGCAAAAACCGTGGCTAAATTTGCCAGGGTCTAAGCCCCAGGTTGCGCAAAACCCCGCACTGCGGGTTTTTTTTGCCTGCGGTTTGGCCTATTGAGAGGGCGGGGGCGGTGCGCGGATCTGTGCTGAGCCGGGCTTTAAGCCTGCAGCCTGCTATCGCCCAGGCCGCGCGACCGTCGCATCAGCTGGCGCACCAGCTCTGCCAGTGAATAGGAGCTGCCCAGTTTCAGCTCGCGCCGCAATCGGTGAATAACCAGGTTATCTGCAAGCTGTGCGGGTATCGCCAGGTCGTCTGTGCGGTGGTGTGGGTCAATTTCGTTGAGCAGCAGAAAGGTCCGGTGGCTGAGTACAGCCTGATCCAAAGCCTCCTGGCGTATCAGCGTCTCGTAGCAGAGATAGTCGTTGCTGTGCAGCCACAGCATGGTGTGCAGGCAGGCCTGATGCCGGGTGCTTTGCAGGCCGAATTCGTCTGGTGTGTCTGCACCGGCAATATCTTCTACAAACAGGGTGGTCTTGCGTGGAAACTGACCGTACAGCAGCACCAGGATTTTGGCCGTATCCCGGTAAAAGTCATCTATGTGAATGTCTGACACGCGCCCACCTCGGTCAGCGTCTGTAGCGCTGCAAAAACTGGCCAAACAGGTCAATGGCTTTGGTCAACTCTTCCTTGACCGGTAAAAAAACAATGCGCAGGTGGTCTGGCTCAGGCCAGTTGAAAGCCGTTCCCTGCACCAGCAACACCTTGTGCTGAATCAGAAAATCCAGAATCAGCTTCTGGTCGTCCTCAAACCGGTACATGTTGCGGTCAATCTTGGGGAACATGTAAATGGTGCCCTTCGGCTTGACGCAGCTGACGCCAGGGATGGCCCGCAGCGCGTCCAGGGCGGTGTTGCGCTGCTCCAGCAGGCGCCCACCGGGCAGGATCAGCTCGTTGATGCTCTGGTAACCCCCCAGCGCGGTCTGCACCGCGTACATGGCCGGTACATTGGCACACAAACGCATGGAGGCCAGCATTTCCACACCCTTGATGTAGTCGGCGGCTATCTGCTTGGCGCCGCTGAAAATCAGCCACCCGGAGCGGAATCCCGCCAGCCGATAAGCCTTGGACAAACCGTTGAAGGACACGCAGAGCACATCCTCGGCCAGCCGTGCCAGGGGAATGAACTCGGCATTTTCATACATGATTTTGCTGTAGATTTCGTCGGCAAATATAACCAGCTGATGCTCGCGTGCAACCTGCACCAGTTGCTCCAGCAAATCCCGGCTGTAGACGGCGCCGGTGGGATTGTTGGGGTTGATAACCACAATGGCGCGCGTGCGCTCGGTCACCTTGCTGCGAATGTCGTCAATGTCCGGGAACCAGTCGCTCTGCTCGTCACAGAGGTAGTGCACCGCCTTGCCGCCGGCAAGGGTTACCGCTGCGGTCCACAGCGGGTAGTCCGGCGAGGGCACAAGCACTTCGTCGCCGTCGTTCAGCAGTGCCTGACAGGCCATCACAATCAGCTCGCTGACGCCGTTGCCCAGGAAGATATCGTCAATTTCTACACCGGGAATGCCCAGGCGTTGGCATTCCTGCATGATGGCCTTGCGCGCCGGAAAAAGCCCGCGCGAGGCAGTGTAGCCCTGCGCGGCGCGCAGATTGTGAATGACATCGGCAATGATTTCGTCTGGCGCATCAAAGCCAAACGGTGCCGGATTGCCGATGTTGAGCTTGAGGATCCGGTGACCCTCTTCCTCCAACCGTATAGCGTGCTCCAGGACCGGACCGCGTATGTCGTAACAGACGTCTTCCAGTTTGTGAGACTTGTAAATCTTTTGCATTGCCGTGAGAGACTCTGGAGTGGATAGTGCGGCCACTAACTGCCGCTTGCCGTTATCGGTGCCGTGCCGCAATGCCGGCTGCCCGGCAGGCGCTGGCTAATCGGCGGCAGCCGCCAAGATTATGTCAGATAGCGCCAAAAAAGACGATTGGCAGCTGAGGGAGGGGGCATGCGCGGGATTGGGGTGGGGAAGGCATTAATCGTAGATCTGCTTCTTCTTCCAGCTCCCCTGGTCCTGCCCAAACTCCCGCCACTCTGTATCGGCGCGCTCTGGAGGAAGCGGCGTTTTGTCACTCTCGCTTTCCTCAAGCGAGAGCCGCTGCTCGGTCTCCTCCAGGCGGTCCTTCAGCTGAGCGATCCTGGCCTGGAAATCTCCGCGCTCGGCTTCACGCACCAGCAGGTTGAGCGCCTGTTCAAAATAGTGTTTGGATAGCCGAAATTTATCTTGTTGAAACGCCGTGCGGCCCTGAGCGGTGTAAGAATCTGCCGTCAGTTGCAGTACCAGCCGTTTGATGGCGCTGCGGTGTGAGTCGGCCTGGACGCGCGTCAACTGGCCCTTGCCTTCCATGTGGTAGACATAACGGTAGAGACCGTCCAGTGCGGAGCGAATGTCCTGTGCCCGCTTGGAATCTTCCGCTGCGAAGGGCTTCTCCGGCTGCTCCGCCTGATTCTGCAGCTCTTTGGTGGCTTGGGCCATCAGGCGAGCCTCTTGAGCATAGGTGGCATTGCGCGGGTCAATGCGCGCCAGTTGCTCATACACCTGAACCAAACCGCTTTGTAGCAAGAGTGTGAGTTCACGAGGCAGGAAATGTGGGGGAAAGCCCTGCAGCATCTGACGCAAGCTGTCAGCCCTGGCGTTGAGCCCCACCAGCAGCCGCTCCTTTTGCTGTTGCTTCTGCTGGAGAGCTTGGCTGACAAAGGCATAGCAGACCAGAGCCGCCAAAGAAGCAACAATTATGAAGATTATCAAGGTGGTGTTCATGTAAACTGCCTCGGCTTATAGGTAAAGGCTAGTTTGTGACCGGTTAAAGTGCAAATTTGTCACAAGAGGCTGTGTCCGACGCCCAGTACATTTTTTTTGACAAGGGGATGTCTTATAAGTAGCTGTAAATAAAATGAAAAAAAGTTTGGAAAGAGTGTTGACAGCCACCCCCTTGCTCCATAAAATGCGCACCACTTCTGACGGGAAAGACGTCAGCATCTTAGTCCCCATCGTCTAGAGGCCTAGGACACCGCCCTTTCACGGCGGTAACAGGGGTTCGAATCCCCTTGGGGACGCCATTTTGCGGGAATAGCTCAGTGGTAGAGCACAACCTTGCCAAGGTTGGGGTCGCGAGTTCGAGCCTCGTTTCCCGCTCCAGCAGTACAAAAGCGCAGCCAAAAGCTGCGCTTTTTTTTGCGTGTCGTTTGGGGAAAGCCGAATGCAGTCATGGCTGCGGGTGTGTCGGCGTGTGCTTTTTGGTAAAGTGGCCAGCGTTTTACGGTTTGACCGCCCCCCGAGAGATAAGCGATGCACGACGATACGCCCAACGCCCTGACCATTCGCGGGCTGACCAAGGTCTACGATGACGCCACGCCTGCACTAAAAGGCATAGACCTGGATGTGGCGCCCGGTGACTTCTTTGCGCTGCTTGGCCCCAACGGCGCCGGCAAATCCACCACCATTGGCATTATTTGCTCCCTGATCCGCAAAACTGCAGGCAGTCTCAGCGTGTTTGGCAACGACATTGACCGCAACTTTGCCGCCGCCAAACAATGCCTGGGTGTGGTGCCGCAGGAATTCAACTTCAACGTTTTCGAAAAAGTGCAGGATATAGTGTTGAATCAGGCGGGCTTCTACGGGCTGCCGCGCAAGATCGCCCGCGTTAACTCCGAGCGCTACCTGAAGCAGTTGGGCTTGTGGGGCAAACGTGACACGCCCTCCCGGGCACTTTCCGGCGGCATGAAGCGGCGGTTGATGATTGCCCGCGCCTTGGTGCATGAGCCCAAACTGTTGATTCTGGACGAGCCTACCGCGGGCGTAGACATAGAGCTGCGCCGCTCCATGTGGCAGTTTCTGCAGGAGATCAACGCCGCCGGCACTACTATTATCCTCACCACCCACTACCTGGAAGAGGCCGAGCATCTGTGCCGCAACCTGGCCATCATCAACCACGGCGAAATAGTAGAAAACACCAGTATCAAAAAATTGCTGAAACAGCTGAACAGGGAGGTGTTTGTGCTGGATCTGCGCGATGAGCTGAGTGCGTGCCCCATCCTGCCGGACTACCAGCTGCGCCTGGTGGACGGCCACACGCTGGAAGTGGACATAGAAAAGGGCCGCTCCCTGAACCGTTTGTTTGCCCAGCTGGGCGATTTGGGCATGGATGTGGTAAGCATGCGCAACAAGGTCAACCGCCTGGAAGAGCTGTTTGTCTCCTTGATAGAAGGCCACCAGCAGGCCAAGGGTGCAGGGGGGCAGGGCTGATGCCGATCAACAGAATCTGGGTGGCGTTTTGTACCATTGTGCGCAAGGAGGTGCGGCGCTTTACCCGTATCTGGGTGCAGACGCTGATTCCACCCGTCATCACCATGACGCTGTATTTTGTGATCTTTGGCCAGTTGATTGGTTCGCGCATTGGCCAGATGGGCGGTTTTGACTATATGTCGTTTGTGGTGCCGGGCCTGATCATGATGGCCATCATCAACAACTCCTATTCCAACGTGGTGTCGTCGTTTTACAGTGCCAAGTTCAACAAGAGCATTGAGGAACTGCAGGTGAGCCCCACGCCCAATTGGGTGATATTGGTGGGTTACGTCTGCGGCGGCGTGCTGCGCGGCCTGTTGGTGGGGTTCATCGTTACCATGGTGTCGCTGGTGTTCACCCGCCTGCAGTTGCATCACGCGGGCATTACCGTGCTGGTGGTGCTGCTTACGTCCATACTGTTTTCTTTGGCGGGGTTCATCAATGCGGTGTACGCCAACTCGTTCGACGACATATCCATTATTCCTACCTTTGTGCTGACGCCGCTGACCTATCTTGGTGGCGTTTTCTATTCCATCGATATGCTGCCCGCTTTCTGGCAGTCGGTCTCACAGCTAAACCCAGTTCTGTATGTTATTAATGCGTTTCGCTACGGTTTCCTCGGTGCTTCCGATGTCAATATCGGTGTTGCGCTGGCGGGAATCTCGGCCTTTGTGGCGGTGTTGTTTGCATACTGTTTGTATCTGCTGGAAAGCGGTAAACGGCTTAGGGCTTGATGATGGTTGATTTAGCGCCGGGCGTTACTCTGGGTCGGCACCAGGAATACGTTGAGCAGTACGACGCCGCACTGCTGCAGTCTATTGCCCGCCAAACGGCGCGCGAGGCGCTGCCCATCAACGCGCCCTTTGGCGCAGATCTCTGGACCGCCTACGAGCTCAGCTGGCTGGATGCGCAGGGCAAGCCCCGGGTAGCCGTAGCGGAGTTCAGCGTACCGGCCAGCTCCAGTCACATTGTGGAGTCCAAGTCGCTCAAGTACTACCTCAACTCCTTCAGTCAAACGCGGTTTGACAGTCGCGACGACGTTGCCCGGGTGATTGCTGCAGATTTGGGGCGCGCCGCGGGCGGTGATGTGCAGGTGGATCTTCACGGGCTGGAGGCCTTTGCCCACAAGCGCAGTCAGAGCTTGGCCCTGGGCACCTGTCTGGACGACTTGCCGCTGAATGTGGAGCGCTATACCCCGGACCCGCAGCTGTTGCGCCTGGGTGAAACGCGCTGGGACACGGTGGTATGCAGCCATCTGTTGAAGAGCAACTGCCCGGTGACCGGGCAGCCCGACTGGGGCAGTGTTTGGGTGGGTTATGAAGGCCGGGAAATAGTGCCGGAGAGCCTGCTGGCCTATGTGGTGTCCTTTCGCCAGCATCAGGACTTTCACGAGCAGTGCGTAGAACGTATCTACGGCGACCTCTGGCAGGTCGCCCAGCCCGAGAAGCTGTGGGTGTACGCCCGTTATACCCGCCGCGGCGGGCTGGATATCAACCCCTTCCGCAGCTCCTACTCGCGCAGCCCGCCGGCAGTCATTGCCGCCCGGCAATAGGTCACAGGCTGAAGTGTGGGGCTGCCGCCAAGCCCCAGGCTTAATTGATGATTTTTTCCCGCAGTTTGTCGGCGGCTTTTTGCAGAATCTCCAGCACCCGCTCTTTTTCGTAGTTGCGAATCTTTTCCAGGTCCAGATGCATGGAAAAGCCATCGCAGTTGTCTTCAAACCAGCTCTGGTTGTTGCCCAGGTCCTTGCGAAAGTCAATCACCTGATGCACCCGCACCGGATGACTGAAACCCTTCACAGTAATTTCCCCCTTGTCCCTGCACATAATCACATCTTTAACCAGTGACCAGGTCTCGTGGGAGATGAGAATCTCACCGGGGTCTGCGGCAGACTCCAGCCGAGAGGCCAGGTTCACGTGGGTACCCAGCACGGTGTAGTCCATGTAGTGGCTGGTGCCAAAGGAGCCCACGGTACAAAAGCCGGTGTTCAAGCCCATGCGGATCTGCAGCGGGTTTTTAATGCCCTGGTTGTACCAGCGCTGCTGCAGCTCCTTCATTTTTTTGCGCATCTCAATGGCCATGGACACGCCGCGCAGGCAATCCATCTTCAGGCCTTCGCTTTGCGAGTCACCAAAAATCACCATCACCGCATCGCCCATGAACTTGTCGATGGTGCCGCGGTGTTTGGTCACTATTCTTGCCATCTCGGTGAGGTAGGAGTTAAGCAGCTCGGTCAGTGTCTCCGCTTCCAGCTCCTCCGACAGGCCGCTGAAGCCCTGGATATCCGAAAAGAAAATAGTGATGCGTTTGCGCTCTGTGGTGAGCGACTTCTCCCGCCCTTCATTGATGGCTTTCCAGACCGTGGGTGTCAGGTAGCGGGACAGCTTGTAGGCCCGCAGCTTGTACATGGTATGTTCGTTGGACAGCTTTTTAATGTGCTGCTCCATTTTGCGAATCTTCTTGTGGGCGTAAAGAGCATAGGCGCAAAAATAAGTGAATATGCCAATCAGGCTGATGCTGCTGATCTCCAGCCGGTCAGAAAAGACCCATTGGGGTTCGCGCACAAAAAACGCCAGGATCATGCCGATCAACAGCGCTGCGTTATCCACCGCCCACTTGCGTATGCCGCCGTTTATCAGGCTGTTGAACTGCACCATGGTGATGAACAAAATGGTGGGCAGCAGGTTGAAATTGGTGAAACACAGCACCACACCAATCACGCCGGCATCAACCGTCATAAAACGGTCAAACACACGATTGGGATTCATTGCGCGACGCTTGATGTACCAGTAGCTCAGCAGTGTGTACAAGAACACTGCGGCAGTTACCGCCACCATCAGCCAGTCCAGTTGCTGCCAGTTGATCTGGGATAGGGCAGTTCCGCCTGCCGCCAAGCAGATCAGGGCGCGAATATCGTGTTGCCGGAGTGAAAAGTCCTGGGTGTCCTCTGTTTTGGTGGCAGAGGCATCGCTCATAAATGAACCCTTTCTTGATGTACTTCGTTGTTCTCCACTTGGGCTAGCGGGACAGGCTTAACTTAAGCCGCCGCAGCGGCCAGGCGCGAAAAATAATCGACTGGTATTTATTATGCTCAAATCGGCCACTGGGTGTGGCGCCCAGTTCATCATTTGGTTGGGGTTTTATTGTGGTTTTCGGCTTTTAAAGCGAATTAAACGCTTTTTGGCGCCCAATGTCCATCTCTGGGCGGCGGCCTGCCCGGTACGTGACCCGGCAGTAGGCTGCCTACCCTGGGCTGTCCACGCTTTCGCCCGGCGTGCGGTATTCCCGGTCAAAGGCCAGTAGTTGCTGGTAGCGTCCGTGCAGGCGTTGCCAGTCAATCTCCTCATCGCTCTTGGCTGCGGCTTCCCGCTCTGCAATAAGAAAGGCATGCCGTAACGCGGCGCAGTGCCGCTCCGGCGGTGCAGCCGGGTCCAGGTCCATGGCAATATCGCCACCCTTACCCAGGTGCTGATGGTACTCCCGGGTAAGCATCAGTTGCTGGTCAATAATCTCTGGGTAGGTCAGCGGACGGGGGCTCTCTGCCAGCTTCAAGGCCTGTATCTCGCCCTTCAGTTCATTCAACTGCCGCCGGCGCCGCGCCCCAAGCATTAACAGCGCCAGTACACTAACCAGCAAAGCTTCCGCAAGGAGAATTATCAACAGGTTTGACGTCTGCATAAACATAACTCCCGCTGTAGGTGGCGGGCATCCAGTGGGTTGGGGTAAACAGGCTCCGCTTGAGTATGGCCCAGCCCCGCCCCAAATGCGAACTCATCCTCTCTTGATCAGTTACACAAGATCCAGCGCAAAATATTTGCCTTTCGCCTCGTTTTTGTTTAAAGTCTGCCCCCTTCGAAATGCAGCCTGTTGCAGCGAAGCCAGATTGGTGAGGTGTCCGAGTGGTCGAAGGAGCACGCCTGGAAAGTGTGTAAGTCGAAAGGCTTCGAGGGTTCGAATCCCTCCCTCACCGCCACATATAAAAGAACCGCCTTCGGGCGGTTTTTTTATATGTGGCGGTGAGGGATGTTTTGATGCGAACCCTTGTTCGACTGATTGCAGGAGCAATCAGGACCGCCCGTGCGCCCGCAGGGTCAGGCGCACGGATGCGCCTGAGTCCATCCCTCTGCCAGTTGAAGTTTGGCCCCGATCCCGGCAATATGCCTGACGATAAAAGAACCGCCTTCGGGCGGTTTTTTTATATGTGGCGGTGAGGGATGTTTTGATGCGAACCCTTGTTCGACTGATTGCAGGAGCAATCAGGACCGCCCGTGCGCCCGCAGGGTCAGGCGCACGGATGCGCCTGAGTCCATCCCTCCCGTCCCAATCTACACCCGCCGGCCAGGTGCCGGCCTGCCGGGCACGCCGTGAATCCCTCCAAGGAGACTCGACACCCTCATCCTTGCGCGTGACGGTCCGCCATGTCTGCACCCGGCACCGATTGATGATTGGTGCCGCCACGGACCTTTGGCTGTAGTCAACTGCGGTGGCTGCGACACAG
>CAYNST010000015.1:0-6290 GCA_964399955.1 uncultured Cellvibrionaceae bacterium
TTGGCGCGTTTTCAGGTGCAACAGAGGCGATGATGAAACGTCAACAGACCCTAACTATTGAGTGCTTCCCGCCGTCCCGGAACCGCCAGCGGGCGTATTTCCCTCCGTCGCTCCCAGCGCTTCTGGAGCTGGGTTTTCTTCAATGTATCTGTCCAGCGCCCCCACATCCAAAAAGGGTGACGCATCTATTTTTTCGGCATCCATCATCTGCGCCAGGCGCTGCAGGCTGCTGAGAATCATGCTTTGCTCCCAGTCCGCCAGCTCGCCAAAGCGAACAATGAAGCTTTCCTGCAGCGCTGTGGGGGCCTTGTCCAGAGTGTCTTTGCCCGCGTCAGTCAAATGCAGCCACACAAAACGTTTGTCGTTTTTGGATCTTACCCTCTGCACCAACCCCCGGCTTTCCAGGCGCACGATGATGTTGGTGACCGTGGCCTGACTCAGGCTTATTTGTTTTGCCAGGGTGCCAATGGTGGTGTCTTCACTGGAGCGTATGGCCTGCATCAGCAGCAGTTGGGGCGCGGTGAGGCCGGAGGTCTTGCTTAACCGCTTAGAGTGAATGTCGGCCGCGCGGATGATTCTTCGCAGGGCAGAAAGAACTTCGTGAATGCTGGCGCTCATTGGTTTCTCGTACGGGTCTGTTGTTGGCGAATTATAGGCCGTGGTGCGTCGGCAGGCGACTGCCGCCATTATCTTTAGTGCTGAAAGTAAAGATTCCGCCGAGTGTTATTCGGTTACGGAATCCCGATGAGGATTATGGCTTAAATTGGCTAATATTTGTACATCGCCTTGATCGAAAGCCGTGTTTGCGTCATAATTACGCCCAACATATGCATCGAGCTATAAGTAATATGAGTGATTTATCAGATCGTGTGGCCCCAGACCGCACGACCCAGCAGCACCCCGACAACAGCCAACCCGTCAACAACCCACCCTCTCTCAGCTTGCAGTTTCGCACCCCCCGGGCCGAAGATGGCCCCGAAGTCAGCGCCTTGATTCAGCGCTGTCCGCCGCTGGACAACAACTCCCGCTATTGCAACCTGTTGCAGTGCAGCCACTTTGCGCCCACCTGTGTGCTGGTTGAAAGTAACGGCAAGGTGGTGGGGTTTGTCTCGGGCTACTTGATCCCAGACCGGCCAGATACCTTGTTTATTTGGCAGATAGCTGTGGACGAGAGCATGCGCGGCCAGAAGCTGGCAGCACGTATGGTCAACCACATTCTGCAACGCGAGCCGCTGCGCTCGGTGCGCTACATAGAAACCACCATCACGCCCGCTAATCTTGCCTCGCAAGCGGTGTTCCTGCGGCTTGCGGAATCCTTGAGTGCCGAACTTGCGCGCTCGGTGCTTTTTGCCCGTGATACCCATTTTGCCGGCTTGCACGACGACGAAGTGCTCTTCCGCATTGGCCCCTTTTCAAACTCTCAGACCAAATCCTAAAGGAGAATTCCATGTCCATATTCGCAGAAGCGGAATCCAATGTAATGGTCTATGCCCGTTCATTCCCCGTTACCTTCACCAAAGCAAAAGGTGAGTTCCTTTACGACGAAGCGGGCAACCGCTACCTGGACTTTCTGGCCGGCGCC
Source organism: uncultured Cellvibrionaceae bacterium (assembly GCA_964399955.1). GTDB lineage: Bacteria > Pseudomonadota > Gammaproteobacteria > Pseudomonadales > Cellvibrionaceae > CAYNST01. Next base: position 1,583 of record CAYNST010000015.1, read on the forward strand.
GGCTCTCTTAACTACGGGCACAACAACCCGGTGTTGAAGCAAAAACTCATTGATTACATTGCCGATGACGGCATTGCGCACGGCTTAGACATGCATACCCAGGCCAAGGGCCGGTTCATGAGTGCGTTCCGTGACACCATTCTTGCCCCCCGCGACATGGATTACCGCTTTCAATTCACCGGGCCCACCGGTGCCAATGCCGTTGAAGCGGCATTTAAACTGGCGCGCAAGGTGACCGGACGCAGCACCATTGTGTCTTTCACCAACGGCTTTCACGGTGTGACCCTGGGGGCCGTAGCGGCAACCGGTAACGGGCTGCATCGCGGTGGTGCCGGGGTGGGTTTGTCCAATGTTACGCGCATGCCGTTCTGTGGTTATCACGGCCAGGATGTAGACACCCTGAAGATGTTTGAGCGTCAGTTGGCGGACCCTTCCAGCGGTGTTGACATGCCGGCGGCTGTGATTGTGGAAGTTATCCAGGGCGAGGGCGGTTTGAACATTGCCCAGGACAGCTGGCTGCAGGGCCTGGAAAAGATCTGCCGCAAGTTTGATATTTTGCTGATTGTTGATGATATTCAAGCCGGTTGCGGCCGCACCGGGACCTTCTTCAGCTTTGAAAAGAGCGGCATTCAGCCAGATATCATTACCCTGTCCAAATCCTTAAGCGGCTTTGGATTGCCCATGGCGCTTCTGTTGATGAAGCCCGAGCACGATCAATGGGCACCGGGTGAGCACAACGGCACCTTCCGCGGCAACAATCACGCATTTATTACCGCCGCCGCCGCGCTGGAGAAGTACTGGGCCGATGAAACATTCCAAAAAGATGTTCAGCGCAAGGCAGACATTGTCACCAAGGCACTGAAGAACATCTGTGACAAATACGGCGTGGCCAAAATGCGGGTTAAGGGGCGCGGCCTTATGCAGGGGTTGTCCTGTCCATCCGGTGAAATTGCCAGCCAGATCAGCGCGCGTGCCTTTACCAAAAACCTGATCATTGAAACCGCCGGCAACCACGGCCAGGTGGTCAAGTGCCTGTGCCCGCTAACCATCACTGATGAAAACCTGAAAGCTGGGCTGGAGTTGCTGGCGCAAAGTGTGCGTGAAGTGATGCAACCTTCCGTCGTCAGCGCAGCATCTTGAATAAAGGAGAGAAGCAATGATTGTCAGACAATTACAGGATGCAGAAAAGAGCGGGCGCAAAATTGTGAGCGAAGGCTGGGACAGTACCCGGTTGCTGCTGAAAAACGACAATATGGGGTTTTCTTTTCACATTACCACCATATTTGAGGGTGCAGAGCTGCCGTTGCACTACACCAACCATCTGGAGTCGGTTTACTGCGTAAGCGGTGAGGGCTCGGTGGAGGACTGTGCTACATCTGAGGTTCATGCCATTGCGCCGGGGACCATTTACATTCTGGACAAACACGACAAACACATTTTGCGTGCCAAGACAGAAATGAAAATGGCCTGTGTGTTCAATCCGCCCCTGCACGGCAAAGAAGTGCACGACGCTACGGGTGCTTATCCCACAGAGGCTGAAGCAGTGGCCGAATAGCCCACTGCTTCCGCGTGTCGAGCAAAACCAATAGAGGTAAGTTATGTCACATACCGTCGAAAAGATAGGCGGCACATCAATGAGCAATTACGCGGCGGTGAGAGACAACATCATCTGCGGTGCTCGCCGGGCCAATCCGCTCAACAGTCGCATCATGGTGGTGTCCGCCTACGGCGGCGTCACCGATCTTCTCCTGGAGCACAAAAAATCCGGCAAACTGGGTGTTTTTGGGTTGTTTGCCACCAATGAAGACGGCCATTCCTGGCACGAGGGCATGGCTCAGGTGCGCGAGCGGATGCTGGAGATTAACGCCGAGTTATTCAAATGTGAATCGTCACTGGCGCGGGCCAACAAGTTCATTGGCGAGCGTCTGGATACCACCCAGCAGTGCCTGGCCGATCTGCAAAGGTTGTGCGAGCACGGGCATTTTTCCCTTAATTCACATCTGATGACGGTGCGTGAGCTGTTGGCAAGCCTGGGCGAGGCGCACAGCGCCTGGAACATGGCGCAGCTGTTGAAAAGCGACGGTATCAAAGCCAGCTTTATTGACTTGACCGGCTGGCAGAATGAAAACCACTGCACGCTGGACGAGCAAATACAAAACCGCTTGAAGGGTGTTGATTTGAGCAATCAAATCTTGATTGTGACCGGGTATACCCACTGCAGCGACGGCCTGATGGCCACCTTTGACCGTGGTTACAGCGAAATGACCTTTAGTCGAATTGCCGTGCTTACCGGTGCCGAAGAGGCCTTGATTCACAAAGAATATCATCTGAGCAGCGCCGACCCGCGCTTGGTGGGTGCCGACAAGGTGGTGCCCATTGGGCGCACCAATTATGACGTTGCCGACCAACTGGCCAATCTGGGAATGGAGGCCATTCACCCCAAGGCCGCCAAAGGGCTGCGTCAAAGCGGTATACCCCTGCGGGTTATGAACACCTTTGAGCCAGAGCACTCAGGCACCTTGATAACCGGCGACTATGTCAGTGAGAAGCCCTGCGTAGAAATTATTGCCGGCCGCAAAAATGTGGTTGCACTGGAGTTGTTCAATCAAGATATGGTGGGTGATTTCTACGCCTATGAAAATACCATATCCGGTGTTTGCCAAAGATTTCGTGCGGCTTTGATAACCAAGGATGTCAACGCCAATACTTTCACCTATTACCTGGCCACCAACAAAAAGAGCCTCAAGCGCATAGAGACCACCTTAACGGAGATTTATCCGGATGCGGAAATCCGTACGCGCAAAGTGGCGGTAGTGTCCGCCATTGGCAGTGACATGCAGGTGCCGGGTATATTGGCAAAAACCGTGGGCGCGCTGGCGGACGCGGGTATCAGTGTGCTGGCGGTGCACCAGTCTATTCGCCAGGTTGATATGCAATTTATTGTTGATGAAGACGACTACACCTTGGCGGTAAAAAGCCTGCACAAATGCCTGATAGAGGTGCACGATCACGGGATTGCGATATGCGCGGCCTGACAGCCGCACTGGGTATTGTGATTGCGTCATGCCTGCCTGGGCCACTGTTGGCCCAGCAGGCACCGGCGCAAACGGACGAGGCTCTGGCGCAACTGGATGAGCCGTTGTACAGCCCATTCATAGAGCGCTACATTCTTGACGATCTCCGCCTGCTCAGAACCGAGATGGCCGCCCAGCGTCTGGAGTTGACGCAACAGATTCTGGACAGAGACCTAATGGTTGCCGAGCAGGCCATGTCCTACTCCACCAACACCGTCACTTATTTTTTCTACCTGATTGCTGCAGTCAGCTCCGGCCTGGTGATTGTGGGCTGGACCACCATCCGCGACATTCGCGACAAGGTGCACAGCGCCGCCGATAAAGAAGTTCAGCGGTTGGTGGAAGTTTACGAACAACGGCTGAATTCCATAGAAAAACAACTGACGCAAAAGTCCCGGCACATTGACCAGAACCGGCAGGCCATTGAGCAGACCCAGGAGGTTCACTCCTTGTGGCTGCGGGCCGCGCAGGAGCATTCCGGTCATTCCCGTATTGCCGTCTATGATGAGATTCTCAAAGCCCGCCCGTCCGACTGCGAAGCCATTACTTATAAAGCGGATGCAGCACTTGAGTTGGGCGAGCCGCAGTGGGCCAAAAACCTGTGCTTGCAAGCCATTGCGATTGACCCGGAATACGGCCATGCGCATTACCAACTGGCGTGCGCCAATGCGGCTTTGGAAAACTATGACGAGGCGGTCAGCGGCATTGCCCGCGCGCTTAGCCTGAGCGAGAGCATCATGGAGGACGTACTGCACGACCCGGCGCTGGAGTCGCTGCGCAACTACCCCGCCTTCAAAGACCTGTTGGAAGCACGAGCCATGAACTCCATTGCGCTTTCCATCGAGCAGCTTCCCAACAAGACGCCGGGGGCTTAGAAAGGGCTCGGCCAGTTCCTGTGTCCACCCTTGTCTGCCCCCCCTGGCCGGGCCCCTTCACCTATCCGGAACTCTGCTACGCTTTATCTTCCAGGGGGTGAGACCCAGTGCGTGGCCTTTTTTGCAATCAGGTCTAAAGTTTTGCCCAGGCCCGCCGAAACAGAAGTTAAGACACCTTGATACAACCCCTATTGGCTCTGGAGAGCAAGCATCGTGAATACTCAAGCTGCCATCAAATCCTACGCAAAGGTTCACAACCGCACCAATGTGGAAATCGCCTCACCGCACCGTCTGATAGACATGCTGTATGAAGGCGCTATAGAGCGGATAACCCAAGCCAAGGGCGCTATGGAATACGGCAATGTGGAGTTGAAGGGCGCTAAAATCAACAGTGCGGTCAGTATTATTGGTGGTCTGCGCGAGAGCCTAAACCCACAGGAGGGTGGGGATCTGGCCATGAACCTGGACAATCTTTACGTGTATATCCAGAACCTGCTGGCACGTGCGCACTCGGATAACGACGCCGGCAAACTTGAAGAAGCCGCCACCTTGCTGGCCGACCTGCGTGATGCCTGGAAGCAAATCCGCTGAACACCGCTGCGCGTTGATAGTCCATTCCCCACCGCCCGGCGCACCTGCCCGGGCGCCCTGGTTGTCGAACGGCTACCGGTCGTTTTCATCCTTTTCCAAAATCAACGGGCAGGTGTGCAATAGCGCCGTTCCGGGTCAACAGGCCACTGTGCCGGCCATCATAGCCCA
>CAYNST010000015.1:6390-20543 GCA_964399955.1 uncultured Cellvibrionaceae bacterium
TGCAGCCATTTTCTAAAAATGCACCTGTCTAATTGGCATCATCTCTGCTAAAGCTTCTGAAATGCTTGCGGGTGGCGTAAATTTGCCGCTTTCACAGACAATCAGGAGGCCACATGGTTAATGCTCAGGTTAAGCCGGTTGATGTTCAGCAGTACCGCGAGGTGGGTGCCGGCGCGCCTCATCGGATATTCTCGCTGCTGCTAGGCAGTGCCATAGAGCGCGCGGACCAGGCCGGCCACGCAGCGGCCGAACAGCGTTGGCAGGACCTGGCGGTGCTCATGCAGCGGTGTGTGGCGCTCATCAGCGGCTTGAGAAGCAGCCTGGATATGGAGGCGGGCAGTACCGCCAGCCGGCAGTTGGCGGAGGCCTACGACGCCATGCTGGAGCGGATCCATCAGAGCGAGCCGCGAATGCTCAAAGCCGCCTTTGCCGATGTCAGCCGGTCATTGTTGATGCTCAAAGCCGAATGGGACGGCCGGGTTGCCACAGGTTTTGGTGGGCATTGAGCCGCGCCAGGATCAGCTTGAACGCCAGGTGATGTCAGGGCTGGTCGGCTGTTCCGCGCCCTGTGGCAAGGCAAAAGAATCCTAAAGTTTTGCGGGGCCGGGTCGCTAACTCTACTAATCCCTACAATCAGTAAGGTCAGTGGAGCAAAGCATGAGTGTGATTACAGCGACCCATATGAACTTGACGAGAACTCGCCGGCAGATGCAGGCGGCCTTCCTGGCGCAAGACTGGAACACCATCCACGAATGGGATCAACTGCTGACGGCTCAATTGAACCAGGCGTTTGAGGACCCTGGCCGTGACAGCCAGCGGCTGACCTGCGAGCTGGAGAAGATTCTGGGCTTGTACGCCGATATAGTGGAGTGTTTGCCGGCCGCCAGCAACGACTACTGGAAGGCGCCGCAGGCGAAGGCACCGTTCGCAGAATAGCCATACCGCCGCCCGGTGCCCGCCGGGCTTTTGTTTTTTTGCAATCTCTCGTCACCCCCCTGAAATTTTGCCACCCCCAGGTTTCTGCTGCTGATCATCCGCCAAGAATTTGACCTGCGGCAAGTCTTTGACTATTACTTTAGGCACGCGCCACGTCACCTTACAGAGACAAAATCTGGGCGCCGCGACCATGGGCTTGTTTAGATGATCAGCATTAACAAACGAAGTACACCCTGTCTGTCGCCAAGCACGGCACTGCATCTGGAGGCTTGGCGGGTATGTTAGGCGAAAAGCAAATTCTGTTGATTGAAGATAACCTGGCGATCAGGCACGATCTTCTGGTCATTTTGCAGTTTCTAAGCGAGCAGACCACCGTGCTCAGCTTTGATCAATGGGCAAACACCGGCGAGTTGGACAACGTGCGGGATTTTGCCGTAGTGATCATGGGGCAAAAAGATGGCGGCATGGACCTGGAAGCGGAGCTGAAGCGTGTGCGTGAGCGTTTTGGCATTATGCCAGTGGTCACCCTGGGAACCGAGCAGGTGGCTGTTCCGGAAGACTGTGAAGCGGGCTTGCGCCGGCGCGTGATGGCCAACCTGGGGCTGCCGCTGGAATACAACGCTCTGGTGGACGCGCTTCACCGCGCCCAACGCTACCGGGAGGCCCTGGAGCTGGCGGAAAAATCCAACGTCAAGCGCCCGGCCCATTTGTTTCGCAGTCTGGTGGGTACCAGCCGTTCCATTCAGAACGTGCGCGCCATGATGAGCCAGGTGGCCGAGCGGGATGTGACCGTGCTCATTCTGGGCGAGTCGGGCACGGGCAAGGAAGTTGTAGCGCGCAACCTGCACTACCATTCCCCCCGTCGTGACAAGCCGTTTGTGCCGGTTAATTGCGGTGCTATTCCCGCAGAGCTGCTGGAAAGCGAACTGTTTGGACACGAAAAAGGCGCTTTCACCGGTGCGATCAATGCACGTGCCGGGCGCTTTGAGCTGGCCGAGGGCGGCACGCTGTTTTTGGATGAAATTGGCGATATGCCCCTGCACATGCAGGTTAAAATTTTGCGTGTGCTGCAGGAGAAATCCTATGAGCGGGTGGGCGGCAATAAAACGTTTCAGACGGATGTTCGCATTATTGCCGCCACACACCGCAATCTTGAGCAGATGATCGAGGAAGGGGCCTTTCGCGAGGATCTCTACTATCGGTTGAATGTGTTCCCCATTGAGATGCCGTCGCTGGCCGAGCGGGCGGAAGACGTGCCTCTGCTGATCAACGAACTGGTTAACCGCTTGGAGGCAGAGCAGAGAGGCACCATTCGGTTTAATTCGGCGGCCATACTGTCGCTGTGCCGGCACGCATGGCCGGGCAATGTGCGCGAGCTTGCCAATCTGGTGGAGCGCATGGCCATAATGCATCCCAACGGCGTAGTGGGGGTGCAGGATCTGCCGGCCAAATACCGTCTGGTTGAAGCTGACGACGAGTTCTCCGCCGAGGAGGCCGTGGCTCACACGGCGCCTGCGGTGGTTAACATGGCGGACAGGGTTCTGCTGCCTGAAGACGGCATTGACCTGAAAGAGTATATCAGCGGCCTGGAGCAAAGCTTGATTCAACAGGCCTTGGACGACAGTGGCGGTGTTGTTGCCCGGGCGGCAGAACGCCTGGCAATGCGCCGCACCACACTGGTGGAAAAAATGCGCAAATACGGCATGCAGCGCTGACGGGCCTGCAACCGCTCCACCCGCGCCCAGGCGGGCCAAGACGACAAGCCTGGGCGTATTGACTATTTATTAACCCGCTTCAATAGCTGCGGCAGCCCGTTATACGCGCAAAACGTTATTCACGGGCAGATCGCGAATGCGGGTGCCCGTGGCGGCGTAAATTGCGTTGGTCAGGCTGGGGGCTACCGGCGGTACACCCGGTTCACCCACGCCCGCAGGCGGCTGCTCGCTTTCAACCAAATGAACGTGTATGTCCGGGCTTTGGTTCATGCGCAGCAGTGGGTAGGTGTCAAAGTTTGTCTGCTTTACCGCCCCTTGCTCAACCGTGATGGCTCCCGCCAGCGCCAGGCTTAAGCCAAAGATAACACTGCCTTCCATTTGCGACTTTACCCGGTCCGGGTTTACCACCCTGCCGCAGTCAATCACGATATGCACCTCGTTGACCTGCAGGCTGTTTTCTTTGACACTGACCCGGGTTGCCACGGCAACGTAAGACAAAAAACTGCGGTGCGCGGCAATACCCCAGCCCTGGCCGTCCGGCATCTCGCCCCATTCGCCCAGGTGCGTTGCTACTTTAAGCACCTCCAGCAGGCGTTTGCGGTCCATGGGAAAGTGTTGCAGGTCTTCGTCGTAATTGCCGTATTGGTAGCCTTTATCCTGCGGGATGAACTGCGGCTCCTGACCAATCAGTTCCGCCAGAAACAGCGGTGCAGGTTTGCGGGCAATCACCGCCAGCTCATCTATGAAGCTGGAGCGGGCAAATGCGTGCTGAATGTTACACACGGAGCGCAGCCAGCCAATACGCAGGTGTGCGGGCACGGCATGAACCTCGCTTTGCCAACTGGGTACATCCAGGGGCAGCTCATGGAAGCCCAGGTCCAGTTCCCAGGCCGCCGGGGCCGAACTCACATCGGCAAACAGTGAGAGAATGCTGGGAAACGCCGTACGCTGCAGCCAGCCCGTCACTTGGCCCGCCTCATCCATACTGGCGTGAAAATACTGCGCGCTGTGGGCGTGGTAATAGCCAGAGCGCAAATCGTCCTCGCGGCTCCAGGTGACTTTTACCGGCCGTGCCACCTGCTTGGCCAGTAGTGCGGCTTCCAGACTGAAGTCCGCTTTGGCCTTGCGCCCAAAGGCGCCCCCCAGCAGGGTGACGTTCACCTTCACCCCCTCCTTGTCCAGCCCCAGCAGTGCCGCCACCTGCTCTTGAACCGACTGGGGCGACTGGGTGCACACCCAGAGTTCGCAGCGTTCGTCGTTAACCACCGCCGTAGCAGCGGGGGGCTCCATGGGGGCGTGTGCCAGGTAGGGCACCGTGTAGATGGCTTGATGCGAGCGGGCCGCCTGAGCCAGGGCCTGGTCAAAGTTTCCCCAGCCATTACCCGGCTGACCGGGCTTTTGCACCTGCTCGCGCATGGCCGACAGGTCTGTGGCCGAATCATAGCCGGCGTTTGCCCCAGGATCCCATTCCAGTTTCAGCTTCAAGCGGGCTTGTTGGGCGACCCAGGTGTTCTCGGCAATCACCGCCACGCCGTGCAGGGGGGCAAAGCCGATGGGGAAGCTGTTGACGGGCAGGACTATGATGTCCACCACGCCCTTGAGGGCGCGCGCCTCGCGGTCGTCCAAAGACTTGAGCCTGCCGCCCACCACCGGGCAGCGCTCAATACTGGCGTGCAGCATTCCCTCCTGTTGCACATCTATCCCAAATACGGCGGAGCCTTGCAGAATTTTGTCCAGGTCCACCATGGCCAGGGGCTGGCCAATCCACTTGAACTTGTCCGGGTTTTTCAGCACAACCTCTTCGCGCTTTGGCAGCGGCGCTTTGGCCGCGTCGCTCGCCAGTGCGCCAAAACTGATCAGTCGGCCGCTTGGCATATGCAGAACCTGATGGCTCTGTGCTCGCACCTGGTCCAGCGGCACATCCCAGCGCTGTGCGGCGGTTTGCTCCAGCATCAGTTTGGCGGTGGCCCCCAGTTGCCTCATGGAGGTGAAAAAGCGGCGCACACTGCGCGACCCATCGGTGTTCTGGTCGCCAAACCGGGCATCGCCGGGCGCCTGAACTACCTTGACCTTTTGCCAGTCGGCTTCCAGCTCATCGGCCAGTATCTGCGGCAGGCTGGTGCGGATGCCTTGACCCATCTCAGAGCGGTGGGCAACTATGGTGACCGTGTCGTCTGCCGACAGACGCAAAAACAGGTTAAGTGCTTGAGGCTCCATGGCGGTGGCCATGTTGGCGCCTGTGCCCGGGCCAAAGCACGCACCCAGCAGCAGGCCACCCGCACCCATTCCGGCAAGTTTCAGAAACGCCCGCCGGTCCTGGTCAATCTTGACGACCAGTGGCCCTGGCCGGGGCGCGCTGCGATTGGCGACAGAGGGCAGGTTATGGAGCATTGTTCAGCTCCTGTGCGGCGCGAACAATGGCCTGCTGAATGCGAGGATAGGTGCCGCAGCGACAGAGGTTGCCGGCCATGGCGCTTCTGATTTGCGCCTTGTCCGGCCGCGGGTTTTGTTTGAGAAATGCGCAGGCGCTCATGATCTGTCCGGGTTGGCAATAGCCGCATTGGGGCACGTTTTCTGCCTGCCAGGCGGTGCTTATCAGCAGGCCCAGTTCCCGGTCATGGCTGTCTTCCTCAAGCAGGCCTTCAATGGTAGTAACCGATCGACCGGCTGCGGCACTCAGGGGGGTGGAGCAGGCGCGGGCAGCCTGGCCGTCTAAGTGCACGGTGCAGGCACCGCACAGGCCCTTGCCGCAACCGTATTTGGTGCCCGTCAAACCAAGTTGGTCTCGCAGCGCCCACAGCAGAGGCATGGCCGGGTCTGCATCAAGCTTTACCGGTTTACCGTTGATTGTCATTTTAACCATTGAGTACTCCGTCTGCGCATGGCCAAAGCCGCAGCGCGTGGCGTCAAAATTTGTTTTGGAGCGGGTGCTTGCACCGCCTGGACGGCGGTCAAAGAAGCGGCCTTTGGCCCAGTGCCTCCCAGTCCTCCAGTGTGTCCAGGTCAAAGCCCGCGCGTTCAAGAGGAACTTTAACCGCATGGCCTGCGTTAAGCAGCAGTTTTTTTGCGCCCTGATCCCCACTCAGAGACATCAGGGAAGGCCAGACCCGCTGCGGGAAGATAGCAGGTACACCCACGCTGCCACGGTAGGCTGCGCAGGCAATTTTTTCGGGTTGGCTGCGCCAGGTTTGAACCAGTCTGGCAATGTCGTGGTGCGAAAGCAGGGCCTGGTCAGCCAAGAGTATCAGTACGCCCTCTGCCTCTGGAAGCTGACTCACGCCATAAGCAATGGACGCTCCAAGCCCTTGCTGCCAGCGGTCGAAGGGCAGGGCAGATACCTCCTGCTCTTGCAGCGGCTGTACCAGGTGGGGAAGCAGAGCCTGGGTATGGGCGCCCAGCACCACGTAGGTATGTTGAGCCGCAGAGCACAGACTCAGGCTGCGTTGCAACAGGGTTTGCCCCTCAACCGCACACAACAATTTGCAGCCACCAAACCGGCTGCTGGCACCGGCGGCCATGAGCAGCGCCAGTAGCCGGGCAGGTGGCCGGGGAGTCATGCCGTGGCCTGTGCCGGTGCACGCAGCAGGCCCAGCGAGCGGCCACTGCGCCCCGCCAGCACCGCGTGACATTCAGAGATGGCGGCCAGAGCAATGCTTTCCGGCAGTTCACCGCCCAGGTCCAGCCCTAAAGGCCCCGCCAGCCGGTCCTGCAGCAGAGCAGGCTCAACGCCGGCAAGCTCCAAAACCTGCTGTTTGCGGGCGGCGGGGCCCAGCAGGCCTATGTAACGGGCGCGGCTGGCAGCCAACCAGCGCAATGCGGCGGCATCCATGGACAGGCTGTGGTTGGCGACGATGGCCGCGTCCAGCGCTCGGGCAAGATGGGGGGGCAATTCGTCGGCGGAGCAGTTGAGCACCTGTTGCGCGAGGGGGAAATGCTTTGCCTGCGCGTTGGCCGGTCTTTTGTCGACCAGCGTCACCAGCCAGCCCAGCCGGGCGGCAATATCCACCAGCGGTTGCATATCCGGCCCCCCACCAAACACCAGCAGCGCCACCGGCGGTGCAAGAGGAATCTGAAGCAGCTCGGCGCTGTCTTCGGCAAGACGGTCCGCTACCTCAGCGTAAGCGCGGTTGAGCTGCAATTGGTATACCCCGGCTTGCCGGCGCTCCAGGCACTCCAGCAGGTGCGCCAAGGCCAGATGATTGTTGTCGGCATTGCATGGGTGCAGCAGGATGTCGGCGGCGCCGCCACAACCGATGCCTAAGCGCCAGGCCAGGCCGCCCTGGTCGCGGGCGTCGTATCGCACCCGCCGGCTCTGTCCAGAGTGAATTACCTTAAGCGCTTGCAGTTGCAGGTCTGCCTCCAAACAACCTCCGCTAAGCAGCCCCAACTGGTCGCCCTGGTCGCTGAGCAGCATCAAAGCGCCGGCCTTGCGGTAGACCGAGCCCTCGGTGTGGCTCACCGCCGCCAGAACCCAGCGGCGGTCGTGGCAAATCGGCCGCCACTGCTGCAGTATGTGATAAAGATGGTTGTGCATTGTGAACAGTCGTCTCCGGGAGCGGCTATGCCAAGGTGTGTTCGAGGCCCGCACAATAGCAGGCCAGCGGCCACCCATTTGCGCAACCGGTTTGCCGGCCGGCCACAGGGGCTAACCGGGTATGCACCGACTTGCCCAGGGTTCAGCCGCTATTTGATGGGGCGCAGTGTCCCATGGGTGCGGGTTCAATGGCTATAATCCCTTGGCTGACCTACCCGTGGCCGGGTGAGTGCGCGCAGCAACGCCCGGTTAATGACATAACAGATGTGGAGCAATCCACCAGGGGTACAACCAACATGAAAGCACTGACTTTGTATGAAACACGCATAATAGGCTGCTTGATCGAAAAATCACTCACCACCCCGGACCAGTACCCCTTGTCCTTGAATGCCTTGACCAATGCCTGTAACCAGAAGAGCAATCGCGAGCCGATCCTGGATTTGACCGAAGCGCGGGTGCAGGATGAGCTCAAGGGCCTGGTGCAGGCGGGTTTGGTGACCGAGGTTTCCGGCTTTGGCAGCCGGGTTATTAAATATCAGCACCGATTCTGCAACACCGAATTCAGCGAAATCAAGCTGTCGGCGCAGGAGCTGGGCGTCATTTGCGTGCTGTTTTTGCGCGGTCCGCAAACCTCGGGCGAGTTGCGCACCCGCACCAATCGCCTGTGCTCGTTTGACGATGTGCTTGCCGTAGAAAAAGTATTGCATCGCATGATGCAGCGCGAGGGCGGGGCACTTATAGAAAAACTTGCCCGGGAGCCGGGCCGCCGAGAGTCCCGCTACCGGCACCTGTTTGGGGATGACGAGCAGGGGGCAGTAACCGGTGTGGCGGAGAGTTCGGCTGCGCTGCACGCAGCCGAACCCGCTGATGAACAGGGGGATGAGCGCTTCGAGCAACTGGAAGCCAGGCTTGCCAGTCTTACCGACGAAGTGGCAGAACTGAAGGAGTTGGTGAACGAACTCCTCAACCGCTGAGCGGCTGGTCAGTAGTCTCAGTCCGAGCGCCGCAGAATGGCCATCGGCGGCACGCGCACTATCTCCCGGGTAGACGCCAGGCCAACCGCCGTGATCAGGCCTACAGCCAGCAGCGGGCCCGCCAGCCACAGCTCCGGGTGCAGACGAAAATCCAGGTCAAACAGCTGTTTTTGTAGCAGGTAGACGACCAGCTCCGTGCCCAGCACTGCCAGGGTGCCTGCCATCAGGCCTATGCTGGCAAATTCGGTAAGCAACAGTTTGCGCACCAGGGATTTGCTGGCACCCAAGGTGCGCAGCATGCCCCCTTCATGCAGGCGCGTGTCCAGCGTGGACTGGATGCCGGTGATCAGCACCAGGATACCCGCCGCCAGCACCAACAGCCAGATGAACTCCACCGCCCGGGATACCCGCTCGACAATGCTTTGAATTTGCGCAATGGTCTGGTCTATTTCCACCAGGGTAATGGTGGGGAAACGCCTGACCAGGTCGTTGACAAAGGGCTTGTCCGCCGCCGGCAGATAGAAGCTGGTCAGCCAGTTGGCGGCGGCGTCCTCTAATACCGGTTGATTGAAGATTACGTAAAAGTTGGGGTTCATGGTGTCCCAGCGAACTTCTCGCACACTGCTGACTTCCGCTTCCACCAGATCGCCGCTGACGCTGAATTGCAGCCGATCACCCACCTGCATGTCCAGGCCCTCGGCAAAGGATTTCTCCAAAGATACCTGCAAGGTCTGCGCAGCTTCGTCTTCACTCCACCATTGCCCGGCCACCAGTTTATTGTCGCTGCTCAATTGCCTGGTCCAGGTCAGGAACAGCTCGCGTTCGTAGTTGACGTCGTTGGATTTTTGCTCAATACGGGTTTCAATGTCGTCGCTGTTGATGGCGGTCAGGCGTCCGCGCACCATGGGAAAAAAAGGCCGAAAGGCCACCCCGGCGTCGGCAAAGAGCGCGCTGATCTGCGGCTTTTGCTCGGTGAAGACGTTGAACACAAAATGGTTGGGCGCGTCCGGAGGTAATTGATCCTGCCAGGTGGTCAGCAGTGAGGTGCGTATCAGCACCAGGGTAAACAGCAGCATAAAAAGAATGGAGAACAGCGTGATCTGCGGTGTGTTGATGCGCCGGTGTCGCTCCAGATTGACAAAACCCAGCTTCAAGCTGTGTGAGAACCGCCGCCCCAGCCGGGCAAGAGCGCGGGACACAAACGCCGCCACCAGCGACGCCGCCAGCAGGCAAAGCAGCGTCCCCAGCGACAGGAAGAACGTCAAGGCCAGACTGCCGCTATAGAGCCATATCAAGGCCAGAGTTGCAGCAAAGCCGATACCGATGTGCTGGAGCGCCTGACCGGGCAACACCGCATCGCCCGCGCGCAAAACCGCAGCCGGGGTAACGTTGCGCAGTGCCAGTAAGGGCGGGGCGGCAAACCCCAGCAAGGTAATCATGCCCGTGGCCAGGCTTATCCAGTAGGCAGACGCAGAAGGCGCCGCCAGAGTGGAAATAAGCCCCTGCAGAAAATAGGCAATGACCAGGTGACACAGCCAGCCCGCCAGCGAGCCTAGGGCTACTCCCACTACGCCTATGACCAGTAGCTGCAGCCCGTAGAGGCGAACAATGGCCGCCGGTGGCAACCCCAGAGTCTTCAGCAGCGCGACGGGTTTTACCCGCTGCTTGGCGTAACGGCGGGCCGCCAGGGCAATGGCCACACTGGCTAGCAACACCGCCAGACTGCCCGACAAATAGAGAAAGCTTTGGGCTTTGTCCAGCGTCTGGGTAATGCCCTGGTCCGAGTCCGCCAGGTCAGCCCAGCGCTGGTGCATGCCCAACTCGGGTTTGATCTGCTCGGCGAAGGCCTGCACCCGGCTTTGATCACCCGCCACAATCAGCCGATAAGTAATACGGCTGCCTTCCTGCACTGCGCCGGTGGCGCTTACGTCCTGCTCGTGAATCATCACCCGGGGCGCCACGTTGAACAGGCTGCCGGTGTGGTCCGGTTCGCTGATCAACGCCTGGGTTACGCGGAAGGAAGCTTCGCCCACCTCCAGGCGATCGCCCGGGGCCAGTTCAAGCAGAGCGAACAGCCGTGACGTCAGCCAGGCCTCTCCAGGCGCTGGACCCTGAACAACCCGCCTGGGCTCACCAAAGGGTGTATCGGCTATGGTGAGTTCGCCTTTGAGTGGATAGCGGTCGGACACGGCCTTGACCGTTGCCAGCTGAGCCTGTTGCTGCGAAAACGTCATGGCGCGAAAGACAGTGGTGCTTGCATGCTGCAGTCCGTAAGTCGCTGCTTGCTCGAACAGGCTGGACGGGTTCGGCTGGCTGCTCACAATCTGGCCGTCGCCGGCGAGGATCTGCGTGGCCTCGTTCAAGATGGAGTTCTGGATGCGGCTGGCGAACAAACCTATGCCGGATACCGTGGCTACGGCTATGATCAAGGACAGTAACAGCAGGTGCAGCTGACCGCTTTTGAAGTCGCGCCAGAGCAGGCGCGCTGCCATTTTCACGCCGCGCGCTCCTGAATTTGGCCGTCTACCAGGTGCAACTGCCGGGCGCACCGCGACGCCAACACCGGGTCATGGGTTACCAGAACCAGTGTGGTGCGCGAGTCCTGGTTCAACTCAAACAGCAGATTGGCAATGATCTCCCCGGTGGCCCTATCCAGGTTGCCGGTGGGCTCATCTGCAAACAGGATGGACGCCTGGCAGGCAAACGCCCGCGCTATGGCCACACGCTGCTGTTCGCCGCCGGACAATTGCTGAGGGTAGTGTGTTTCCCGTGCGGCCAGTCCCACCCGTTGCAGATACTGGCGGGCGGTTTTGTCTGCGCCTGCGCGGTTTTGCAGCTCCAGGGGCAGCAGCACGTTCTCAAGTGCCGTGAGGCTCGTCAATAATTGGAAGTTCTGAAAGACAAAGCCCACCTTCTGCATGCGCAGGGCAGCGCGCTGCTCCTCGTCCATGGCAGTAATCTCCTGCTCATCCAGCAAAACTTTACCGCTCGTAGGTGTGTCTAAGCCCGCAAGCATCCCCAGCAATGTTGACTTACCCGAGCCCGAGGCCCCAATAATGGCAACTGTTTCTCCTGCTTCTATTCGCAAGTTGATGCCCCGCAGTATGTGCAGGTCGCCCTCTGCCGATGCAATGCGATGCTCTAGGTCCTGGGTTTCGATCATTTTGCGCTCACCTGGGTTGGCGGTTGTTATGGTGCTGATGTCTTCATTGCTTGCGCTTCCACTACGTGCCCAAACTTTGGTCGTATTAGGTGACTCCCTCAGCGCAGGCTACGGTATGGCCACCCATGAAGGCTGGGTAGCCCGGCTGGAGGAGCGCCTGGCCCGGGAGGCGCCGGGCGTAAAAGTGGTTAACGCGTCTGTCAGCGGTGCCACCACCAGCGCGGGCCTGCAACGCCTGCCCAGCCTGCTGCGGGAGCACAAGCCGCGCTGGATTCTGTTGGAGCTGGGTGCCAACGACGGCCTGCAGGGCAACCCCTTGCCTATGATCAGCGCCAATCTGGAGCGTCTGATAGACCTTTCTCAGGCCGCAGGCGCCCAGGTGGTGTTGTTTGGCATGCAGTTGCCGCCCAATCTGGGGCGCCGCTACACCGAGCCCTTCACGGATATGTTTCTTGGGCTTGCCCGGCAGTACAACCTTCCTTACGTGCCGTTTTTGCTGGAGGGCGTAGCCGGCCAGAAGCAGCTGATGATGGCCGACGGGCTTCACCCCACTGCGCAAGCGTCCGAGCAAATCTTTCACAACGTATGGCCGGTGGTTCAGCCTGTTATAGAGGCGGGCCTGGGCGCCAACACAAAAAGAGGGGCCCTAAATTGACCGCCTGAAACCGTGCACGGGGCTTTTTTGCGTCAATTTCCCGACTTCTCCTCATCTGCTTCACAAATTCTCAAAGGGTTGTGTGATGTAATTTGCGAATTGCATCCAGCCCGCTTCTGAACTTTACCGCCGGCGATATGATGTGGTTAATCCCTGAACAACCCGGGCATTAAGTAAGCGGCCCGCGTCCTTGAAGGGGCTTTCACCTATTAACCATAAAAAAATACCGGAAGCGCCGAGGTTCAACCGTCGCCCAGGTTAATCAGTCGATATGTTCAGCTGGAGAAGCGTATGTTGGTGTTTTCCAAAAAGTTGTCATTGAGTCTTTGCGGGCGCGGCTGCCTGGCCGCCACCTTGGCTATGGCGTTGACCGCCTGCGGCGCAGCGCCCAAACCCGTAGCGGGTTCATCTTCGAGTTCAAGCAGCTCGTCCAGTTCCAGCAGCTCGTCCAGTTCCAGCAGTTCGTCGTCCAGCAGTTCATCATCAAGCAGCTCCAGTTCCAGCAGCTCCAGTTCCAGCAGCTCGTCTTCAAGTTCATCCAGCAGCTCGTCCGGTCTGCCCTCTCGTTGTGCCGGGGTGCTCTTCTGCGATGACTTTGAACTGGGCAGTGCCGGTGGCATGCCGCAGGCGCCCTGGGCATCGGCGGGCTCGGTCAGTTTGACCGAGGAGAAAGCCTTCAGTGGCAGCAAGTCGGTCAAGGTTACCGCCGCCGGTGGCGGGTATAACCGCAATCTCATTTCAATGGACCTGGCCGGTCTCGGCAATGCATCGCAGCAGTTGTATGGCCGGATGATGGTGCATTTGACCGACCAGAACAGCAACGGCGGCGACTTCACCTTTGTGCAGGCAGACGGACCCGCCAAAAACACCAATGGTGCCAGCCCAGGCACGACCGCCATGTACCGCGCGCGGGTGGACGGACGCGATGATCACTTCATGGCCAACTACGATACCAACAACAACTGGAGCACCGACTGCTGGAAACATCCGACCTCACCGCCAGCCAGTCAGTACCTCATCCCCAAAAATCAGTGGGCATGCGTCGAGTGGCATTTTGATGCCGAAGCCAATGAACTGGTGTACTACGTCAACGGCAATGAGCTGACGCAGATTCGCGTAAAAGGCATGGGTGACGGTTGTGTGGGCAATGCCGAAGGCGGCGTTTGGCGCGGTCCACAACATTTTGCCAAGCTTCACCTGGGCATTGAGCAGTATCACGGTAGCTCCCGTGCCCGCACCATGTTCATTGATGATGTGCAGGTGGATGACCGCTATATTGGCTGCCCGGAAATGCCGGTGACACCCCCTCCCGCAGGCAATGTGGCACAGGGTCAAACGCTGTTTGGTGCGCAGTGCAACTTTTGTCACAGCAACAACGGTAACGGCACCTTCGGTGCTGAAGGCAACAGCACCTGGATTGACATGAAAAACTTGAAGTACACCACGCTGGACGAGTTGTCGGCCTATATTGGTGCAGCTATGCCCCAGATACCGTCGCCAGGCTCTTGCGTAGGCAGCTGTGCGGACGATACCGCCGCCTTCATGAAAAGCCTCATGCGCTAGCGCTCTTGCTCGACAGGCCCGGTAGAGGGCGGGTGGGCGGCAGTGAACTTGCGGATTGGTAATAGCAAAGCGGCTTCGGCCGCTTTTTTGCTATCCTAACGCGCGCAGATCGCGCCGACCTTACGTATGACGGTCTTGTAACCCGCATCTTTTCAGGAAAATCCATCATGATAACCCTCGCTTCTTTGCTTAGCCCCAAGGCTGTTGTACAGCATGGCAGTATTGCTTTATTGGCATTTGCCCTGAGCGCGTGTGACAGCTCCAGCAGCAGTTCAACCACACTGACCGGCTCCAGCAGTTCATCGTCCAGTAGTAGCACATCATCCAGCAGTTCCAGCAGTTCGTCGTCCAGCAGCTCAAGCGGAATGCCTATGCCCATGCCCGGCAGCTCCAGCGGAATGCCCATGCCCGGCAGCTCCAGCTCCAGCAGCTCCAGTGGTTTGCCCACCGCATCCAGCAGTTCCAGCAGCTCCAGCGGTATGATCATTATGCCCGGCAGCTCCAGTTCCAGCTCCAGTGGCGTTCCAATGGTGCCCGGCAGCTCGTCCAGCAGTTCCAGCAGCAGTTCTTCGTCAAGTAGCTCAAGCAGCTCCAGTAGTTCCAGCAGCAGTTC
>CAYNST010000015.1:20643-44421 GCA_964399955.1 uncultured Cellvibrionaceae bacterium
CGACAGCTGCGCGGAAGATACCGCAGCCTATCTAAAAACCTTCGCGACACCGCAGTAGTCGATCCAACTCGAGCTCAGCCGGTAACCTTGCATCACGTGATGAAGGTGGCCGGCTGGCACTTACCACGCCCCTCTACGGTCTTTGATGCGGCGGCGAATTTTGCTTTATCGCGTGCCAGCCAAAACTTTTTGAATCAGCGTTGTTCTCTGCAACTGGCGCGGACTCTGGAAGAGAACGCATTGCTCCAAGCCGCAGTTACATGTACCGTTAAGGCATATGTCTCCTGTGTCAGCGGCAGTTCTCGCTTGACAGTCTTCAAACCGATCTGGCCATTCTTCAGTGTCGAAACCAATCTCCATTCTCAAACCGAATTTGATCTGGCTCCTGCTGTTCGCTTGTCTGATCCTGGCTCTTGGCGCTGCGACCCATGCCCGGGCGCAGGTGACAGCGGACCAGATATTCTCCGGCCTGCAAGGCTCCGTCTTTCAAATTCGCATCATTGAAGCCAAGTCCGGCAGTATGGCCGCCATGGGCACCGGTTTTCTGGTGGGTGAGAACCGGCTGGCTACCAACTACCATGTGGTGTCCATGAACGTACTGGAGCCGGACGACTATCGCATAGAACTGCGACTGGCGGAGACGACGCGGGTTCTAACCGTTGTGGCGGCGGATGTGGTGAACGACCTTGCGCTTCTGGCGCCAACCGAAGGAGACCTGAACGGCACAGCCTTCACGCTGGCCGAACGCACGCCCGCAAGGGGAGAGTTGCTGTACAGCCTCGGCAACCCCCATAACCTGGGCATGACCGTGGTGCAGGGCAACTACAACGGTTTGGTGGAGCACAAATTTCTGCAGCGCATTCACTTCAGTGGTGCGGTTAACGCCGGCATGAGCGGTGGACCAACCGTGGACAGCCAATCCCGGGTAGTGGGTGTCAATGTGGCAACATCGGGCAACCAGATTGGCTTTTTGGTGCCGGTTGCCAAGCTTTCCGCTTTGTTGCAGCGGGCGTTGGAGGAACCGCCGGCCCGCGAAGTATTGCTGAACAACATGGCCGAGCAAATACGGGGCACCACCGACGCCATGATTGCCGAGCTGCTGCAAGCGGAGTGGCCAACCATCAACATGGGCAAGGCGGTCATCCTGGACAAAACCGTGGATTGGCTGGAATGCTGGGGCAACAGTGAGCAGGATGAAGAACGCGGTTTGCTGGAAATTGCCCGGGGCTGCAACAGTGCGGATAACATCTACATCAACAACGAGTTCAATACCGGATTTTTCGAATACGAATTCTATTACCTTGAAGTGGACGCTTGGCCGGCAACCTCGTTTTATCGGCTGCTTGCCCAGAACACCGCCAATGCGCGGCCCGGCAACCGCGCAGGCGAAAAACAAGTGGGTAACTACGACTGTATTGATCGGGTGGTGAAGACCCGGGCGGTGGGTGATGTGCCCGCCATGACCCGCAGAATCAGCTACTGTCTGCGGCCTTACAAGACCCTGCCGGGGCTGTTTGACGCTTTTTATATAGGTGTAACCCAGGATAAGACCAATAAGGCCATCATGGATCACTTCACTTTGTCCGGGGTCAGCCGCCGGGCCTCCTTCGACTTCCTGAATCGTTTTGTGGAGGTGCTGAAGTGGCAATAGTGGTGGAAGTAATCAACCGCAACGGCCAGGTATTACGCACGGAGTCAGTCGACAAAAATTTGGTTACCGTCGGGCGGGCCTACCACTGTGATGTGATTCTTGCGGATCCGCACATTGACGCAGAACATCTGGTATTGGAGCACAACGGCGCGACCGGGGCCTTTCTGTGTCAGGACAAGCGCAGCCTTAATGGCACCTGGGCAACGCCGCGGCGCAGAAACCTGGTGGGCGAGCACAAGAAGCGCCTGTCCGGCCGTGCACACATCTTCTCTGGGCAAACATTACTGCTGGGCAGAACCTACATACGCGTATATTCCAGTCACCACGCGGTGCCACCCGCGCAACCGCTTTCGCGCTGGGAGACCGTTGATGCCTTCCTGAGCCACTGGTGGGTCTGTGCGGCTTTGGCCCTGGCCCTGATTCTTCTGACAATCCTGGACCGCTATTTGAGTGCTCCGCAAACCGGCCAATTGTTGCAATACGCACTGAACTCCAGCTACATGCTGTTCAGCGCAGTGTTTTACGGCGCATTTTGGGCGCTGGTGGGCAGAAACCTTGGGCTGGATGCCAAGTTTGCCACCCAGTTCAGCATTGCGCTGACGGCACTGCTGCTGGTGAGTGTATTTGAATTCACCCTGCCTTTCTGGCTGTACAACCTTAACGCCTGGCATTTTGGTCAGTATGCGTCTCAGTTGTGCTTTGCCGGGGCGGTGTTTGCAGCACTTTTTGTGACCCTGGTGTTTGTCAGCCGTTTGCGCCCGCTTACCCGTCTGTGTATGGCGGCGCTTGTTCCCCTGGGGTTAATGGTGCCCGTGCTCTTGAGCGTGGTGACCCGAGCGGACTTCAACCCTTTGCCAAACTACAACCGGGCACTGGTGGCCCCTGGCTGGCAGATTCGCCCCGGGGTCAGCATTGAAGAATTTTTGGATGAGGCCCGCAAGATCAATCCAGACACTCCTGAAACCATCGAAGAGACAGCACAATGAAACGCTATATCCGTTTTTTCACACCCGTGGCCCTGGCCGTCTTGGCTTCCGCTTGTACTTGGGTAAAGCCGGAAGAGGGGGGAGAGCAGGTTGTACTGCGCACCGACGCTCAGGTCGGCAACTGTGAAAAGAAGGGGTATTCCGCCGTCAAGACTCTTGAGCGGGTGGGTTTTGTCAGCCGGGGTCCTGCCAAGGTTGCCAATGAGCTTCTGACTCTGGCACAAAACGAGGCAGTGATACTGGAAGGCGATACCCTGGTGCCGGTTTCCGCAGTGCGCGACGGCGCACAGCGGTTTGCGGTGTACCGCTGCGGTCGCTAGCGGGCCGCCGCGCAGGCGTGGCCCACTGCGGCTGCGCCAGAGGGCAAACCGGCTGGCGGGATTACCTGCAGTTACAGTTGCCGTGGCTTGAATTGTTCGGGTTTGGCCCCATTAGTGGCTTCTGACTTCCGGTGCTACTTATTTCCATCACAACAGGAGCTAAACAATGACGGTGAACGCCGCGACCGAAACACGAGGATTCGAAACAGAAGCCAAGCAGCTGCTGCATTTGATGATCCACTCGCTTTATTCCAATAAAGAAATTTTTCTGCGCGAGCTTATCTCCAACGCTTCCGATGCCGCTGACAAACTGCGGTTCGAAGCCCTGGAAAACCCGGAGCTGTACGAAAACGACTCGGATCTGCGGATTCGGGTGGCCTTTGATAAAGACGCCAAGACGGTAACCATTGAAGACAACGGCATTGGTATGAGCCGCGCCGAAGTGGTGGAAAACCTGGGCACGATTGCCAAGTCCGGAACCGCCCAGTTTCTCTCCAAGCTATCCGGCGACCAGCGCAAAGACACTCAGCTTATCGGCCAGTTCGGCGTTGGTTTTTATTCGGCATTCATTGTTGCCGAAAAGGTTGAGGTATTTACCCGCCGAGCGGGGCTTGCTGCTTCAGAAGGGGTTTACTGGACCAGCCGCGGCGAAGCCGATTACACCATCGAGTCGCAGGAACTGGCCCAACGTGGCAGCCGGATCGTGCTGCATTTGAAGAGCGGAGAAGAAGAATTTGCCGATGGCTGGCGCCTGCGCTCGGTCATCAAAAAATACAGTGATCACATCTCTCTGCCCATCGTCATGCAAAAGCAGAAGGTTGGCGAGGAAGGCGAGGCAGCCGAGCCGGAAGACGAAACCATCAACAAGGCGACCGCCCTGTGGACCCGCTCGCGCAGTGATATCACTGACGAGGAATATCAAGAGTTCTACAAACACATCAGCCACGACTTTGGCGACCCGCTGGCCTGGAGCCACAATCGGGTGGAAGGCAAGCTGGATTACACCAGTCTGCTGTACCTTCCCGGCAGGGCACCTTTCGACCTGTTTCAGCGCGAAAGCGTCAAAGGTTTGAAGCTGTACGTGCAGCGTACCTTCATCATGGATGACGCAGAACAGTTTCTGCCCATGTACCTGCGCTTTATCAAAGGGGTTGTGGACTCCAGTGATCTTTCCCTGAATGTGTCCCGCGAGATTCTGCAAAAAGACCCGAACATTGACAGCATGCGCTCCGCACTAACCAAGCGCGTGCTGGACATGTTGGGCAAGTTGGCCAGCGGAGAAGCAGAAAAATACACCACCTTCTGGAAAGAATTTGGCCAGGTGTTGAAGGAGGGGCCGGCAGAGGATTATGCCAACCGCGAAAAAATAGCCAAGTTGCTGCGTTTCTCCACCACTCATACCAATAAACCGGAGCAGGACCAGTCCCTGGATGCCTATATCGAGCGCATGAAGGAGGGGCAGGAAAAAATCTATTACGTGGTGGCTGAGAACTTCAACACGGCCAAAAACAGCCCGCATCTGGAAGTCTTCCGCAAAAAAGGCATTGAGGTCCTGTTGTTGTCGGATCGAGTGGACGATTGGCTCATGGGGCACCTGATGGAGTATCAGGGCAAACAATTCCAGGATGTGGGCAAGGGCGCGCTGGACCTGGGCGCGGTAGAGACCGAAGAAGAAAAAGAAAGCCAAAAAGCGGTTGAACAGCAATTTGAAGGTTTGGTCGCGCGGATGAAAGGGACGCTTGAGAGCTCGGTAGAAGATGTGAGAATTACGCACCGGCTGACCGAATCGCCCGCCTGCCTGGTAGTGGGGGAGCACGATATGGGCGCGCAGATGCGCAGGCTGCTGCAGTCTGCCGGGCAGGAAGTTCCGGAATCAAAACCCGTAATTGAAATCAATCCCACCCACCCATTGGTGCAAAAATTGGATCAGGAGCAGGACGAAGACCGCTTTGCGGATTTGGCCAAGGTTCTGTTTGATCAGGCAAGTTTGGCCGAAGGTGGTCACCTGCAAGACCCGGCGGCCTATGTGCAGCGACTGAACAAACTGCTGCTGGATCTGTTTCACTAAGCCAGCCTTGCAGGCAACGCCCCTGTGGCAGTTTATGCGCCGCAGGGGCGTTGCCTGCGTAAGGAGCCTTCACTATGGGGGTCCAGGCGGGGCCTGGGCACATTCTGGCTGTACCGGCAGTGGTTGAGAGGTAAATTTGGATCCAATACAACAACGTAAAGTGGCCGTGCTTGGCGGTGGCAGTTTTGGCACGGCCCTGGCCAATATCGTCGCTACCAATGGCCACAGCGCCAAATTGTGGCTGCGAGACGAAATGCGGGCAGAAAAGGTACAGGCCGAGCGGGAAAACCGCGATTATCTGCCGGGCTATCACTTGCATGACAACTTGTCCATAAGCGCAGATCTTGCCGAGTGTGCGCGCGATGCTCATGCAGTAGTCATTGCTGTTCCCAGCCACTCCTTCAGAGATGTGGTGCGCCAGCTGGCGCAGGTCATAGCGCCCGCTACCATGGTCATCAGTGCCACCAAGGGCATAGAGTCGCCCAGCTTTACACTGATGAGCGAAATCCTGGAGCAGGAGCTTCCGGGGATGCGTATTGGCGTTCTTAGCGGCCCCAACTTTGCCAAGGAAATCACTCAAAACCAATACACCGGCAGTGTGGTTGCCAGCAGCAATGCCGACATACTGGAGACCATCCCTCAGCTTTTTTCCTCCAAAACCTTTCGCGTCTACACCAATCGGGATAAATTTGGTGTGGAGCTGGCGGGGGCTTTGAAGAACATTTATGCAATCATTACCGGAATGGCCGCAGCGCTGGGTTGCGGCCATAACACCCAGGCCATGTTGCTGACCCGCAGCCTGGCAGAGATGGGGCGCTTTGGCAGCCAGTTGGGTGCAGACCCCATGACCTTTCTTGGGCTGGCCGGAGTCGGGGATCTTTTCCTCACCTGCAGCTCCGACCTGAGCCGCAACTACCGGGTGGGTTTTGCGCTGGGCAGCGGCAAAACTCTGGCGGCTGCTCTGAAGGAGGTCGGGCAGGTTGCCGAGGGCGTAAATACCCTGGAAATCGTCAAGAAGAAAGCCGATGAACTGCAGGTGTATATGCCGTTGGTGTCGGCTTTGCATTCAATCCTTTTTCAGCAGAAGGACATTGCGCAGGCTGTGCAAAGATTAATGACCGGGCAGATGGCCTCGGACGTTGAATTCAACTAAACCCTGATAACGAGGCTACAAAAATGGAAGAGCGAATGAAGCGCAATCTGACCTCCAAAGAGCATTGGATTCGGCTGCTCTATATGTTGTTGTTCGGCTTTCTGCTGTACATCGCCACCTTCGTGGTGGCAGCCGTTGTGGTTGTGCAGTTTTTGTTTGCACTGTTCAGTGGCACTGACAACAGAAATGTGCGCTGGTTTGCCCATGGCCTCACAGTTTATATCCAACAGATATTGCTGTTCCTGACTTACAACAGCAATTTCAAACCTTTCCCGTTCTCCGACTGGCCCGAAGTTGCACAGCAGGACGAGCCCTACATAGCTGAGGCTGACCCAGAAGCCTACGAGGCTGCCAGCAATACGGCGGGCGCTTCGGCTTCCGCCGCGTCGACGCCAGGCGTGCAACCGCGCTTCACCGCGGAAACCGCTGAAGCTGCGTCATCAGCCATGGCGTCCGCAGCGGCGCGCTCGTATGTTTCCAAAAGTGATATTGAAGATGCCGATGCGGGCCTGCCCGCTGACGCAGGTCTGCCGGCCGACTCGCAGCCACTTGACCAACCCGTGGCAACAGACAACCAAGAGGCGCTGGCCGCTGTGCTGGCTGAGCAGCAAGAAGACGCCGCCGATTTGCCAGAGGAGCCCGCTGTTGATGACCACGCAATGCTGGATACGCCTGTGCGAGCTGCCGAGGAGCAGCCGGATCCTGCCAGTGTCACCGACCCGTCATTGGATGTAGCCGATGTGCCGGAAGAGGACAGCGCCGATCTTCCGGGGCAGGATGACTTTGAAAGTCCGGCTGCCAAACCATTGGATTTCGACGAGGACCAGGCATCCCGCTTCCCGGCTGAAGATCCACTGGCCGCGCCGGGCTCCGTGCGCTCGCCAAAAAAGCGCGACTGATTGTCTTGCCCGCCGTTGCGGGTTAAGCTCAACCCAAATCAGACGCCCGCCTCTGCGGGCGTTTTTCAATCACCAGGCGCGGCCTGCGCTTGGACCTTGGGCAGGGCAGCGGGATGACACTATTTCTTCTACGCCACGGCAACGCCGAGGTCAGAGCGGCCACCGATCGTGAGCGTGGTTTAACCCAGGCCGGCAGGCAAGAGATACAGCAGGTGCTATCGGCCTGTGACAACGCGCTGGCGAAGGTGGAGGGCATCTGGGTGAGCCCCTACCGCCGCGCCATGGAGACACTGGAGGCCGCTCGCCCTTATTTGCCGCCAGTGCCTGTTCGCGAGTGCGATTTCCTCATCCCCAGTGGCAGTCCCGGCGAAACCCTTCAGGCGTTGGGCTGTGTCGGCCCTGTCTCCCTGCTATTGATTACCCATCAACCATTGATTGGTACCCTGTTGGATGACCTGTGCGACTTTGAGCCAGGCCAGTACCGCCTGGGTACTGGCAGCCTGGCGGCGGTTGAAGTAGACCCTGTGTGTGCGCGCGGAATGGGGGCGCTCAAGTGGCTTCGGCACCCGTAGACGGCGGGGAGCCGCTCCAGCTGCAAATAGGAGGCTTGCAACTGGCGGCCAGACGTTGGGGGCGCCGTGGCGATCTGCCAATGCTGGCAGTGCATGGCTGGCTGGATAACTGCGCCAGTTTTGGCCGTATGGCGGCGGCTTTACCAGGCGTGGACCTGGTATGTCTGGATCTGGCCGGCCATGGCCTCAGCGATGCTCGTCCGCACCTGGGGGCCTACAATATTTGCCTGGATGTGGGGGATCTGTTCGCCGCCGCCGACCAACTGAACTGGCCGCAGTTTTCACTGCTGGGGCACTCGCGCGGTGCAGCGGTCAGTTTTATAGCTGCGGGCACCTTTCCCGACCGCATTAAGCAATTGTTCCTGCTGGAGGGGGTGCGCCCCACACTTGCCGACCCGCAGGAGGCACCTCAGCTGTTGTCGCAGTCCATCCTCACGGTGCAGTCCGCCCGCCGTCGCGCCCGCCGCTATTACCCAGACTTTGACGAGGCCGCGCGTGCGCGCACCCGCGGTTTTGTGCCGGTCAATTTGTCAGCCGCCCGGCTATTGGCCGCAAGGGGTGTTGCGCAGGACGAGCACGGCTTCTACTGGCGCCATGACCCCCAGGCTGCCGCCGTATCAGAGATGCGTATGAGCCAGGCGCAGCTTGACGCCTTTGCCGCACAGGTTCGCGCGCCGACGCAGTTGTTCCTGGCCCGCGGGGGATTGATTCTGGCCGATGAAGACGCCCGCGCCTGGCTGGCAAAGCAGTCCCAATTGCAGCAGCATTATTTACCGGGTGAGCACCATTTTCATATGGGGGAGCAGGGCGACGTCATTGCCCGGCACATAGTCTCGGCTTTGCGGTCCAACTAGCTGATTCGTGCGCGACGGTCACAATGTTCGAGGCTGCGCCGGCCGCAGGTTAGCAAAATAACAAACACAGCTTGCTATCCAGTCAGCGGGCCCGGTCATGGGGTTCCCGCAGCCTGCCACCTGCTTTGTCAGAAGAGAGTTTGAATCAATGCGATCAGCAGTACTTGTTTTACTACTCACCATGGTCTCCGGCGCGGTATGGGCCCAGGAGCTGATACCCAGTGAATCCCCTTTACTGGCGCGGTCACGCGTGGTGTTTGATGTGGCGCCGGATGACCGCCAGTATCGCCTGGTGTTGGGCTCGCTGCGCAAGGTCAACAATCAATGGCGCTCCGAAACCGAGCAAACGCTGGAAGGCTCAGTGAGTCGCAGAACCTATGAACTGCGGGATCAGCTCACCTATCGTGAGGCTCAGGCGTTGCTGGCGGCACAGTTGGACCAAATCACACCCAAACAGGTGTTGTACCGCTGTCAGGGTCTGAACTGCGGCAGCAGCAATGGCTGGGCCAACGAGGTTTTTCAGATTCATCAACTCTACGGTTTGGATAACTACCAGAATTATTCAGCGCTTTCGCGTCCCACTGCCGAGGGCGGTCAGATTTTTGCTGTCCACTACCTGGTTCAACGGGGCAATCGACGGGTCTACTTGCAGGAAGATGTCATCCGGGTGTCTGCTGAGGCGCAGGTATCGACCCTGGCAGACCCCGCCAGTATCGAACGCACTTTGAATAATCGCGGCTATTTTGTGGTGCCCGAGCTGAGAGCCGTCAGGGGGCAGGTTGAAGTGCCGGAGGCCACCGTCAATCTGCTGTTGGCGTATTTCCGGGCCTATCCCCAGCGGGCAGCGCACCTGGTAGGGCATGACTATCAAAGCGGCGGGCTCAGCCAGCAAACGGAGCGGTCAAAGCGTCACGCGCAGCAGCTGGCTCAGGCCCTGGTGGAGCGGGGGTTGGACGCCAAGCGCATTAGCACGCATGGGGTTGGCAGCCTTGCGCCAGCAGGCGGCAAGGGGCCACTGAGAGTTGAAATGCTGCCCGCTCCGTGAGCGGGACGGTTGCGTTTGTCAGTCCTTCAGCAGCGACAAAAACTCCGCGCGGGTGGCCGGCTTGCTTCTGAAACAGCCGAGCATGGCAGAGGTTTTCATATAAGAATTTTGTTTGCCAACGCCGCGCATCATCATGCACAAATGTTTCGCTTCAATAATGACCGCGACGCCTATGGCGTCTGTCACCTGCAGTATGGTTTCTGCAATTTCATGAGTCAGCTGCTCCTGAATCTGCAGTCGGCGCGCGTACATATCCACAATGCGCGCTACCTTGGACAACCCCAACACCTTGCCCCGGGGAATGTAGCCCACGTGCGCCTTGCCTATGAAGGGCAGCAGGTGATG
This sequence comes from uncultured Cellvibrionaceae bacterium, assembly GCA_964399955.1. Classification (GTDB taxonomy): domain Bacteria; phylum Pseudomonadota; class Gammaproteobacteria; order Pseudomonadales; family Cellvibrionaceae; genus CAYNST01. The sequence continues at coordinate 30,537 of CAYNST010000015.1, forward strand.
CTCACACATTGAGTACAGCTCAATATCCTTGACCATGATCAGCTCGGTCGAGTCCGAGGGGAACAGGGCGTTGTTGACCAGTTCTTCCAGGTTTTGCTGATAACCGCTGGTTAAATAGGCCATGGCGGAGGCGGCGCGATCAGGCGTGCCGGCCAGGCCGGGCCGGGTAAGATCTTCGCCAATGGATTCAATGATCCCGGAGTAGAATTCCTTCATGATGTCGTCTCAAGCTGCTGCTGTGCAAAAGGCGGAACCCTAAGCCAAGCGCCGGTGAAAATAAAGCAATATTGCAAGTAACCATGCGGCTTACGGCCAAATATGCCCCGAGCAACCTAAAGATAATAGCCGACTGGGCAAAAACGCCAGTCGTGCGACCCCACTGAGGGCGCCGCAGGGCGGCACACCAGGCTGCGTCTTTGGGCAGTGGGCGCAAATGGGCCGAGATTAAGGGCGAAAACCCCCACCATTTTGTTTAAAATGCGCAGCCCCTACCCGAAGACGATATGACCATGGCCAATGAAAATGTGTCCCTGAACAACGAGCTATTATCTGTGCGCGACTGGATCCGCTGGGCGGCGAGCGAGTTTCAGCGCGCCGAACTGCACTTTGGCCATGGCACCGACAACGCGTGGGACGAAGCGGTGCAACTGGTGTTGTGGAGTATTGCCTGCCCTTGGCAGCGCCTGCCGGAAATAGCCGACGCACGGCTGACAGGGCAGGAAAAAGACACATTGCGGTTGCTGATAGGCCGTCGTATTGCAGAACGCCTGCCATTGCCATACATTACCGGACGAGCATTTTTTGCCGGCCTGGAATTTGAAGTGAGCAAAGATACCCTTATTCCACGCTCTCCCATTGGCGAACTGATTGCCAATGAATTTTCGCCCTGGCTGCCGGCAGAGCCCGGGCGTATTCTTGATTTGTGCACGGGCAGTGGGTGTATCGGCATAGCCTGTGCCGATGTTTTCCCCGACGCAGAGGTTCATCTGAGCGACATCTCACTGGCGGCGCTCGCCGTTGCCGAACGCAATATTCAAAAGCACAATCTGCTTGAGCAGGTGATTGCGATTCAGTCGGACCTGTTTGAAAACCTGCCCGGCTGTTATGACCTGATTGTCTCCAATCCTCCTTACGTGGATGCGGAAGATATGGCGGCCCTGCCTGCAGAGTTCCACGCCGAGCCGAGCCTGGCACTGGCGTCGGGTGATGACGGGCTTGAATTTACCCGGCGCCTGCTGCGCGAAGCGGCCGACCACCTCAACCCCGGTGGCACGCTGATTGTTGAAGTGGGCAACAGCTTTGCGGCACTGGAGCAGTCCATGCCCGATCTGCCCTTTACCTGGGTGGAGCTTGAAAACGGGGGGCACGGGGTGTTTGTGCTCTCCCGGGAGCAACTGGTACAACACCGGGCAAGCTTTGCCTGAAGTGCCGGGCGTGTCGGTGTATAATTTTGCGTTTGTAACATAAGGTTCTAGTAGATATGGCGGGAAACACCTTCGGTAAGCTGTTTACGGTAACCACCTTTGGCGAAAGCCACGGCAAGGCTCTGGGTTGTATCATTGACGGTTGCCCGCCCGGCATCGAGATTGACGAGCAGTGGGTGCAGTTGGACCTGGACCGTCGTAAACCGGGGCAGTCACGCTACACCACGCAGCGGCGCGAAGCCGACCTGGTGCGCATCCTGTCGGGCGTGTTCGAAGGCAGAACCACGGGTACACCCATTGGTATGGTGATTGAAAACACTGACCAGCGCTCCAAGGACTACTCCAAAATACAGGACCAGTTCCGTCCCGCCCATGCGGATTACACCTACATGCAAAAGTACGGTATTCGCGATTACCGGGGCGGCGGGCGCTCCTCTGCGCGCGAAACCGCCATGCGGGTAGCCGCAGGTGCCGTTGCCAAAAAAGTACTCCTGGACACCTGGGGCATAGAGGTGCGCGGGTTTCTGGCGCAACTGGGCCCCATTGCCGCCGAATCCCTGGACTGGAACGAAGTTCACAACAATCCGTTTTTTTGCCCGGATGCCAGCAAGGTTGCAGCCATGGAGGCCTACATGCAGTCCTTGCATAAAGAGGGTGACTCCATAGGTGCGAAGATCACCGTGGTGGCCACCAAGATGATTCCGGGCCTGGGGGAGCCGGTCTTTGACCGGCTGGATGCCGACCTGGCGCACGCATTGATGAGTATCAACGCCGTCAAAGGTGTGGAAATAGGCGCAGGCTTTGCCTGCGTCACCCAGAAGGGCAGTGAGCACCGCGACGAGATTTTGCCCACCGGTTTTGTCTCCAACAATGCCGGTGGTGTGCTTGGCGGTATTTCCACAGGGCAGGACCTGATTGCCCATTTGGCGCTCAAGCCCACCTCCAGCATTCGCATACCCGGCCGCAGTGTTGACTTGGACGGCAATGCAGTTGAAGTGGTAACCCACGGCCGGCATGACCCCTGCGTCGGCATTCGCGCCACCCCGATTGCCGAGGCCATGATGGCGCTGGTACTGTTGGATCATGCCCTGCGGCACCGCGGTCAAAATAGCGATGTGGCCTTGGCCACACCTATTATTCCAGCCCAGTCCCCCAGCTGATTGCCGTGGGGGGCGTTCCCTACTGGCGTCTGTCCAGCCTTTATTTTTTTTATTTTGCCGTGGTGGGCATCATGAGCCCCTACTGGGGCGTCTACCTGGATTTTCGCGGGCTTACGCCCCAGCAGATTGGCTTGGTCACGGCCATACCCATGCTGACGCGGATAGTTGCTCCCAACATTTGGGGCTGGATGGCGGATGCAAGCGGCCAGTATCTGCGGGTGATACAGTTGGGGGCTGTGGGTGCTGTTGTGGGCTTCATGGGGCTGCTTTTTTACCACGGCTACTGGGCGCTGCTGCTGTTTGCCACGGCGTTTACCTTTTGCTGGAACGCCATACTGCCGCAATTTGAAGTAATCACCCTAGACGCGCTCAAAGGCCGCACACATTTCTACAGCCGCGTTCGACTTTGGGGGTCTGTCGGGTTTATTGCGACGGCGGTTGGGCTGGGCCTGTTGTTTGATCGCTTCTCCGTTGCCCTGCTGCCGGCCTTGCTTTGGGCATTCCTGATATTGATTGCGCTCTCAACCCTGTGGTTGCCCAAGACGCGGCAGCAGCCGGCGACGCGGGTGAGGGTGCCGCTCAAGCAGACTTTGCGGAGCAAGGCGGTGTTGTTGTTTCTGCTGGCCGCTTTTATGTTGCATGTCAGTCACGGAGCCTATTACAGTTTCTTCAGTATCTACCTTCTAGCGGCCGGTTATTCCAGCACGGCCGTGGGTTTGCTATGGGCGCTGGGTGTGGTGGCGGAGATCCTGGTTTTTCTTAAGGTCCACCGCTTGCTGCACCGCTTTGGACTGTGGTGGTGTTACCTGTTGAGTTTGCTGGCCGCCGGCCTGCGCTGGGTCTTGATTGGCTACTATGCAGATAACCTGGGGGTGTTGTTGTTTGCACAGTGTCTGCACGCACTCACCTTTGCCGTAGCCCACTCCGTGGCCATCGAGATGGTGCGGCGGTCCTTTCCGGAAAGCAGTCGGGGCAGTGGCCAGGCGCTTTATAGCGCCTTCTGTTACGGTGGCGGCGGTGCCCTGGGGGCCGTGCTCACCGGTCAGATCTGGTCATACAGCCCCACGGGCGCATTTGTCTTTGCCAGCGTTGTGGCGGGCCTTGGCGCCCTGATAGTGCTTTGGGCCATAGTCGGCAAGGAGACCGGGGCTTTGGGCGCAGCGCAGGCCTAAAAGTGCAAATAGAACTCGGCAAACGGACCGTCTGCGGTGATGTCCGCAAACAGGCCGTCGTAATCCTCAACGTTCAGATGCATGCGCCGGTACCCGAGGTTCACGCCCAGGTCCAGCAGCGGCCCCAGCTCCACGTAGTAGCCGATCATGGCGCTAAGGTCCACCACGCCTTCGCCCTGATATTTAATGGCGTTGCCTATCAGGCCAAAGGTGAGGTTGGCAAAAGGCACTGCAAATTGCGCGTTAAGGTAGAGCATGGGCAGCACGCCCTTGATCTCTGAGCGTGCCGGCGCTGTAAATTCACTTTGAATGTCAACGTAACCGTCGAGGTAGCGTGCGGTTATGCCAAGGTCCAGGTTCAACCAGTTGTCCAGCAGCTCATAATACAGAGTGGCGTCCGTGTGGGAGATATCCATTTGCGTGAGAACCTGAAGTTCTGCGTCTATGTCTATCCCGCCCAGACGAATTCGACTGGCGGTGGTGGACCTGGCCTGAGTGTCAATTTGTGAGTGCATCAAGCGCAGATTGGGCAGCACCGGCAGTGGGTGCTCGATATGTGCCCAGATCATATTGCTGCCAACTTTGCGCAGGTTGAGTTCGTCAACGGAGGCCAGTGCGCCGTCTTCGCCCACCTCGCCGCTGAAGCTGGTCTGCCAGTATCCGGCGCCGGCGTAGACGCCAATTATATCTGCACCGGCGGCTGGGGCCAGCAGGGCTCCGGGCAGGCACATCATTAACCATTTATTCATGTTGAAACTCTTTATTTTAGTAGGTGTCGGGTTGTCTTGAGCTTCCGGCGGCCACCAGGCGGCCGTTGGCCATCGGCAGGCAAGCCGCCGCAGAGACTGGCCGAACAATTTCATGCCATGAACTGATATAGCAGAATTTTACGCAGTTGGATCTATTTGACTTTATTCAGTGTGACGCTCTTGGGTAAGCATGGCATAAAAAGCGGTGGCGGCATTGCTGAAGCTGCGCCGCTTATGGCGCACCACCCCCAGCGTGCGACTGAGGGACGCCTGCGGAACCTGGAGCTCTCTAATCTGACCGTCCAGCATCGACGCCGGCAGTAGGCTCCAGCCCAAGCCTACCGAGACCATCATTTTAATGGTCTCCAAGTAGTTGGTGGTCATATTCAAGGTTAGAGGTAACTGGTGCCGGTCGAAGACCGCTTTGACCAATCGACCGGTGTAGGTATTCAGATCCGGTAAAATGGCGGCTTCCCCGCTCAGGCGCTGCAGACTGGTGGGCGAGACAATATCGGCGGATGGATGGCAGACAAACACCAAAGGGTCCAGCCAGAGGGCTTCTGTCAGTAGGGTCTCATTGGGTACCGGTGCCAAGGTCACTACCGCCAGTTCGCAGTCCCCGCGCAGCACACGCTCGTGAGCAATCTCCGAGTCCACAAATTGGATCTGTAGATTAACGTCCGGATAACGGCTGGTAAACCTGCGCAAAATGGGCGGCAACTTGTGCAGGCCAACATGGTGACTGGTGCACAAGCGCAGCACACCGCGCACCTCGCCGCGCAGATCAGCCATGGCCCGCCGCGCCTCGTCCAACTGGGCGAGTATGGCGTCGGCACGGGGTAGCAAGGCTGCACCGGCCTCGGTCAGTTTGGGCCGGCGACCCAGCCTGTCAAACAGTACGGCATCCAGCGACGCTTCCAGGCTGGCAATGCGTTTGCTCACCGCCGGTTGAGTCAGGTGCAGGCGTTCGGCTGCAAGAGAAAATGAACCGCAACGTGCCACGGCGGTGAAGGCTTTCAGTGCGTCTGTGTCCAGGGGCAAGACTCCGGTTATTCCGCAAAGGAATCCAAATCATGAAAAGAATGAATTTGTGTAATGATAGGCGAGGGCGTAACATTTCACAATTGATTGAATAACAGGCGATGGCAACGGAGCATTAACAATGGCAGGCAAAACCTTGTACGACAAATTGTGGGACGGCCACATCGTCAAGCAGCGCGACGACGGCTCAGCACTCATTTATATTGATCGGCACATTGTGCACGAAGTGACCTCGCCCCAGGCCTTTGAAGGTTTGCGTCTGGCGGGACGCAAGCCCTGGCGAGTCTCCAGCATGCTGGCCACACCGGATCACAATGTGCCCACCACTCCGGTCGAGCGCGCCTCGGGCGTGGATGGCATTGCCGATCCCATCTCCAAAATTCAGGTGCGTACGCTCGACGACAACTGCGATGCACTGGGTATCACCGAGTTCAAGATCAACGATCCGCGGCAGGGAATTGTGCATGTCATCGGGCCGGAGACGGGTGCCTGCCTGCCGGGAATGACCATTGTCTGCGGCGATTCCCATACTTCCACCAATGGCGCACTCGGTGCTTTGTCGATTGGGATTGGTACCAGTGAGGTGGAGCATGTGATGGCTACCCAGTGCCTGATTGCCAAAAAAATGAAAAACATGCTGGTGCAGGTGGACGGCCAGCTCAAACCGGGCATCACGCCCAAGGACGTTGTACTTGCCATCATCGGCCGCATAGGCACTGCCGGTGGCACGGGTTACGCCATTGAGTTTGGCGGAGAGGTGTTTCGGGCCATGTCCATGGAGGGGCGGCTGACGGTTTGCAATATGGCCATCGAAGCCGGTGCCCGGGCAGGTATGGTGGCGGTGGACGACATCACCCTGGCCTATGTGAAGAACAAACCCTTTGCTCCCAAAGGCCAGCAATGGGCGCGCGCGGTGGCCAGTTGGCGGGAACTGCACAGCGACGCGGACGCCCGGTTTGACCAGGTGGTGAAGCTGGACGCGAAGGACATTGAAGCTCAGGTCAGTTGGGGAACCTCCCCGGAAATGGTCTTGCCTATTTCCGCTCGCGTGCCCGACCCGGAGCAGCAAACCGACCCGGTGAAAAAGCACGGTTACCGCCGCGCGCTTGAGTATATGGGGCTGCAGGCCGGGCAAGCCATAGCAGACATACGCGTTGACCGGGTGTTCATAGGGTCGTGCACCAACTCGCGCATCGAAGATATTCGAGCGGCCGCCGAGGTGGTCAGGGGGCGCAAAAAAGCCGGCTCTGTGTTGCAGGCGATGGTGGTGCCGGGTTCCGGAGCCGTCAAGGCTCAAGCCGAGCAGGAAGGCCTGGATCGGATATTCATCGACGCCGGCTTTGAGTGGCGCGAGCCGGGCTGCTCCATGTGCCTGGCCATGAACGCGGATCGCCTGGAGCCGGAAGAACGCTGCGCTTCAACATCCAACCGCAACTTTGAGGGGCGGCAGGGTTATGGCGGCCGAACGCATCTGGTCAGCCCGGCAATGGCGGCGGGTGCGGCCATAGCGGGTCACTTTGTTGACTTGCAAACCTTTCAGACCTCAAGCCGTTAAAGGAATAGACTCATGAGAAGTTTTACTTGTTTGCACGGCGTGGTCGCACCTATGGACCGGGCCAACGTAGACACCGACTTAATCATACCCAAGCAGTTTTTGAAGTCCATCGCCCGTACGGGTTTTGGACCCAACCTGTTTGACGATCTGCGCTATCTGGACAAGGGCGAGCCTGGGCGGGACAACAGTACGCGCCCTTTGAACCCCGAGTTTTCCTTGAATCAGCCGCGTTACCAGGGCGCCAGCATTTTGTTGGCCCGGGAAAACTTCGGCTGCGGCTCCAGTCGCGAGCACGCTCCCTGGGCGCTGGATCAGTACGGCTTTCGTTGCATCATAGCGCCAAGCTTTGCCGATATCTTCTACAACAACTGTTTCAAGAACGGCCTGTTGCCAGTGGTTTTACCCACCGACCATGTCGACCGACTGTTCCAGGCCATGTATGCGGAGGAGGGCTATGCCCTGACTGTGGACCTGGCCGAACAGACAGTGACACAGCCGAACGGAGAGGCGTTCACGTTTGAGGTGGACGACTTTCGCAAGCGCTGCCTGCTGCACGGGTTTGACGATATTGAGCTGACTCTACAGGATGCGGACGCCATTGCCGCGTTCGAAACCCGTCGACGCGAGCAGGCGCCGTGGATATTCAACTGGGGGCGGGAGGCGTCTGCGGAACAATGAGCGTATTGGGAACAACAATGAAAAAAATCATGGTATTGGCCGGAGACGGCATAGGTCCGGAAATAGTTGCTGAAGCAGTGAAGGTTTTGAAGAAAGCCGATCAACTGTTTGGCCTGAACCTTCAGTTTGAAGAAGACCACCTGGGCGGCAGTGCCATTGACACCTACGGTGTGCCCTTGGCAGACCACACCCTGGCCAAATGCCGGGCAGCGGACGCCATTCTGATGGGGTCTGTCGGCGGGCCAAAGTGGGACAACAACACGGCGGATCTGCGGCCGGAAAAAGGCCTGCTGAAGCTGCGCTATGAGCTGGGCCTTTACGCCAACCTGCGCCCGGCAATTCTCTACCCACAACTGGCGGACGCCTCCACCCTGAAGCCCGAAGTGGTTGCCGGACTGGACATTCTCATAGTGCGCGAACTGACCGGCGGGATTTATTTTGGCCAGCCGCGCGGCATTCGCACGCTGGAAAACGGCGAGCGTCAGGGGTTCAACACCTATGTTTACGCAGAACACGAAATTGAACGCATAGCGCGCACCGCGTTCGATATGGCGCGCAAGCGCCAAGGTCGGGTCTGCTCGGTAGACAAGGCCAACGTATTGGAAGTGACGGTGCTGTGGCGCGAAGTCATGGACCGCGTAGGCAAGGATTACCCGGATGTTGCGCTCAGCCACATGTACGTCGACAACGCGGCCATGCAGTTGGTGCGAGCGCCAAAACAATTCGATGTGCTGGTCACCGGCAATATGTTTGGTGACATACTTTCCGACACCGCAGCCATGTTGACCGGATCCATCGGCATGCTACCCTCGGCAGCACTCAACCTTGAGCGGCGCGGACTGTATGAGCCGGTGCACGGCTCTGCACCGGACATTGCCGGGCAGAACCTGGCCAATCCGCTGGCCACCATTCTGTCTGCCTCGATGATGCTGCGCTATTCATGCGACAGCGCCCGGGCTGCGGACGCCATAGAGCAGGCGGTGGGACGGGTTCTGGATCAAGGTTTGCGCACCGCGGATATCTTTGCCGAAGGCACGCGCAAAGTGGGTACGGCTGAAATGGGCGATGCGGTAGTGGCCGCGCTGGAACTGCTCTAGCTTGTGGCTCCTGGTTGTTGCTGCGGCGCTCACATCCGCGCTTCACCAAGCGGCGCCTTGCGCAAAAAATTCAAATTCAATACAGAGGTATAGACAATGAGAGTAGGTTTTGTCGGTTGGCGCGGTATGGTTGGCTCGGTTCTGATGGAGCGCATGCTGGAAGAGAACGACTTTGCAGGCTTGGAACCGGTCTTTTTCACCACATCCAATGTGGGCGGCAATGCCCCCGAAATTGGCCAGACGGTACCGGCGTTGAAAGACGCCTTTGATTTGGCCGCGCTATCGGAGCTGGATGCCATTGTGTCCTGCCAGGGCGGCGATTACACCGGCAAAGTCTATAGCCAGTTGCGGGCCAAGGGCTGGAATGGCTACTGGATCGATGCTGCGTCCACCTTGCGCATGCAGGACGATGCACTGATTGTTCTGGATCCGGTGAACGACCGGGTCGTCCGCGACGGGATCACCCGGGGTGTGAAGAACTTCATCGGTGGCAACTGTACCGTCAGCTTGATGCTGATGGGCCTTGGCGGACTGTTTCAGAAAGGTTTGGTGGAGTGGGTCAGCGTGATGACCTATCAGGCAGCCAGTGGCGCCGGCGCGCAGAACATGCGAGAGCTGATTGCACAGATGGGTGCCATTCACAGCGGCTGTCTTGATCAGCTCAATGACCCCGCCAGCGCCATTCTGGATATCGACCGCCAGGTCGCCACAACCATGCGCACCAATCTGCCCACTGAACAATTTGGCGCCCCACTGGCGGGTAGCCTGCTGCCCTACATCGACAAGCAACTGGACAATCGCCAGAGCCGAGAAGAGTGGAAGGGACAGGCCGAGACCAACAAAATTCTTGGCCACGGCAAAATCGTGCCGGTTGATGGCATTTGCGTAAGAATTGGCGCCATGCGCTGCCACAGCCAGGCCATGACCGTCAAACTCACGCAAGATGTGCCGCTCGATGAGATTGAAGACCTGATCGCGTCCGCCAACCCCTGGGTAAAGGTGGTGCCTAATGAGCGCGAAGCAAGCCTGCGCGATCTGACACCCACCAAGGTTACCGGCACCCTGGAGATTCCGGTGGGACGCCTGCGTAAAATGAACATGGGGCCGCAATACTTGTCTGCATTCACAGTGGGCGATCAATTATTGTGGGGGGCCGCTGAGCCGCTGCGTCGAATGCTGCGCATTCTGCAGGAAATCTAACCAATTCTGCTCTGTCCTCCCCCCGCCTGCGCCTGCACGCAGGCTCAAAACGCAGTCAAGCCGGCGTGTTTGGCTGCTTTTCACTGCCCTCTGGCAGCAAAAAAAACCGCTTTGGTAAGGATCTGTCTCGAAAATGTGGCATTGACCCCTGCCTTGATTGGCGCCTAAGTTGAAAAAACGCTACCTTTAATGAATACTTAGTGCGATAAGTAAAGCAGTTGTTATCCTAGTAGCGGCCGGTAGTTCCCCCTCGCACTCGGCTGCCAGCAATCAGAATAATTTAAGGATTCTCCTATGGGGCTTCGAATTCGTGCGTTACTGGTGAGCGCGGCCACGACCTTTTGCAGCGTCGGCGCCCTGGCACTGGGATTGGGCGAGATTAAACTGAACTCGGCACTAAACCAGCCCCTCAACGCCGAGATCCAGCTGCTGCAGGTGCGCGAGCTAACTGATGAGCAAATCAGTATTGGCCTCGCCTCGCGCGCAGAGTTTGACCGGCTGGGTGTAGAGCGCCCGCAATTCTTAACGGATTTGGTGTTTCGCGTAGATCTCAACGCGCCCGGCGGCCCGGTGGTGCGAATTACCTCGCTCAAGCCTGTGCGGGAACCCTTTCTGGACTTTGTCATCAACGCCAACTGGCCCAGCGGCAAGTTGCTGCGTGAGTATACTCTGCTGGTGGATTTGCCGGTGTTTACCGGCGCTCGCCAGCAGGCTGTGGAGCCCGCTCCAGCAGCTCCTCGCCCGCCAGAGCCTACGCCTGCCGAGCGGCCGCCCTCTGCGGCGCGACCCGAGCCTGCTGCACCTGAACCGCGCGCTCCGCAACCGGAATCCGACGGCTCCGCAGAGTTCGGGCCTGTCGGTGCCAATGATACGCTTTGGGGCATTGCAGCCCAGGTGCGGCCAGACCGCAGTCTCACAGTTCAGCAGACGATGCTGGCCATCCAGAGGCTGAACCCGGACGCCTTCATCAATAACAACATCAACCTTTTGCGCCGCGGCCAGGTTCTGCGCGTGCCGTCCAGAGAAGAGGTCGAACGCCTTACCGCGCAGCAGGCCACGCAAGAAGTAGCCAGTCAGAACCGCGCCTGGAGTGAGCGGGACCGTCCGGCGGCCAGTGCACCGCAGTTGGACGGCAGCCGGGTAACCGACGGTGCCCGCCCGGAGGCAACAGAGCCGCAGGGGCGGGTAAAGCTCAGCTCACCGACAGAAGCGCAAACAGGCGACGCCGGAGGCTCGGGGCAGGGCGAGGGTGACGGCGGTGCCGCACTGCAGAGCCAGCTGACCGTTGCACAGGAGCAGTTGGACGCTGCCAGTCGCGAAAACGCAGAGCTGCGCTCTCGCATCCAGGCAATGGAAGAACAAATCGAGACCATGGAGCGTCTGGTTGAGGTCAGCAGCGATGAAATGCGTGCGCTTGAGCTGGCGGCTCAACGCACCAATGAGGCGAGCCGCGAGTTGGACGAGCGTCTGGTTGAAGAGTCCGGCGGCGAGCAACCCCCCGTTGAGGAACCCGCCGGTTCACAAACCACCACGGAGCAGGCTGAGAGCCAGCCAGAACGTGCAGCGCAGGACGTTGTGCGCCCGGCGCCCAGAGCACAGAAAACCTGGCTGGATCACCTGCTGGACAACGTCCTGTACATTGCCATTGGGCTTGCGGCTCTGGTGGCGGCGTTGATGGGTTGGCTGTTTCTGCGCAACCGCGACGACGGCTTTGACGACGATGAATTTGGCGAACTGCCGGACTACGAATACGTAGAGGAGCCCGTCGAGCCCCATCCGGATGAGACACTGACGCAAGCGGCTGCTCTGCCGGAAGCGGACGATGATCGGGGGGATGAAACCGTCATTGACTCCCGGCCGCGGGATGCCGATACCAGCAATTTTGCTGAGGCGGAAACCGAAGACGTCGTCGCTGAATGCGATATTCACATTGCCTACGGTCAGTTTGACCAGGCTGAGGAAAAACTGCTGCGCGCGCTGGAGCAAGAGCCCTTCAACACGGCGGTGCGGCTGAAACTAATGGAGGTTTACGCAACCCAGAATGATGTTGATCGCTTTGATCAGCATTACGGCATTCTGCAGCAACAAGAGAATGTCCAGGCGAACCAGCAGGCCGAACGACTGCGTGCCGGCATGGACAGCGTGACCCAAATTGATACTTCCAGGCAGAGTGCCGGCAATCTGGCAGCGGCCACCGGAGCTTCTGCTTTGGGCGCTACCCAGCCCACACGGTCTGCTGATCTTGCAACCACACTGGACCTCTCCGGTGAAGCCCTGGACTTTGACCCCCAGGACCTGCAAACAGAGGGCTATGATGTCACAGGGGCAGACGAAGGTGCGGCGTCAATCACCGACAGCGACGACTTTGATCTGGATCTGGATTATGACCCGCCTGCCAAGGCTAAGACCGCGTTTGACGCGGACGCAACCACGGCCCATTCCGCCGTCAAGCTGCCCGAAGAGCCTGCGCCCACGGCCAGAAGTGACGCTGAAGACTTTGAGTTTGATTTCAGCGACGAGGAATTCGACTTTGACAAGGTTGATATGGAGCTGGCGGACCTGGACCGTGATCTTGCAGTGGGTGCGGAAGCCAATCGTGGCGCCTTAACCGACACCGCCACCCAGTCCGTCCTCGAACCTGCGGCCGGGTCTGACCTGACCCGCAGTTTTGAGCCGTCGTACAGTGCGCCACCTCTGGTTGAGGTTGGTGAAGATTGGGCAGAGCTGGACGAAACCGCTTTTGATTTGTCTGAAGACGAATTATCTGCCACCCAAACTGCGCCAACGGGTGCTTTGGCGGGTGATGATTTGACCATCGAGCCGCGCAAACCAGATAATGTGTCTTCACTGGATGTGGACTTTTCTGGCCTGGATTTGGACCGCACACTGGAAACTGCGGCAGTGACGGATTCGGACTTGAAAATCATTGCAGACGACGAAGAAGACTTTGATGTCGCGTCAGTTGATTACCCCATGGGCGACGAATTCACCAGCGAGTCTCTGGCTGCCACCAGTCTGCGCCCCGCCGTTGATCTGGCAGTTGGCAGTGATGAAGCCTTGCCGCAGGATGCGGAGTCAGAGGTGACGCAACCGGACGGAGGCGCGACCTATGCCGACCTGGGGATTCCCGCCGAAGCGGCGGAAGCCGAGGCAGACTTTTCCGTGGAAGATCTGGATTTGGACGAGTCGGTGCTTGAAGACGAACTTGAGGCGCCGACCTTGACCAGCCGAGCGGTGGACGTCGAGCTGCAGGATCTTGAAGATCTGCACGACGGCTCGAGTGACATGGCCGCTCTGGATCTGGAGCTGGACGATCTGGCAGCCGACAGTTCACAGGCTGCCCAGGCCAGCGAGCAAGGGTCTGCCGTAGTGGAGGAGGTCCCCGATACAGATGCGCCTTTCCCGCGCAAGACGCTTTCCGGTTGGGACGACATTGAAGAAGCTGACTTTACCGAGCTGTCAGTGGAGGACCTGCAGGAGGACGACGCGACTTCCGGTGATGTCACACAAAAGTTTCAGCCTGTTAAAGAAGACTTCACTGCTGATTCGACGGCTGAATTTGAAATCCCGGATTTTGATCCGGAGTCGGATGACGACTCCGACCTGGATTTTCTTTCGGACAGCGATGAAACCGCCACCAAGCTGGATCTAGCCCGGGCCTACATGGATATGGGCGATGCCGACGGCGCGCGTGATATCCTTGACGAAGTCATCGACGAGGGCAGCCAAGAGCAGAAGCAACAAGCCGAGGAGCTGCTTTCTCGGCTGGCGTGACCCTGAGCGCCGGCTGGCGCTAGGTGCCGGTGTCT
>CAYNST010000016.1:0-43847 GCA_964399955.1 uncultured Cellvibrionaceae bacterium
CTAGGACAAGGCCGCCGGTGGTCTCTGCGCGTAATGGTATAGCGCGCGAGGGGGCTTGTCATGGCCTGGCTGGAGAGTGAACCTTATCGTCCTCACACGTTATCTGCTGCAGGCAGCAAACTTTTCACCTCCGCCGCCCTCAAAGGCCAGTAGCCACTCTGTTATAGTGGAACCAATCGATGATGCGAATACAAAAGGGGAATACCGTGGGAGTCAAATCGTTAATCGCTACTTTCAGCTTGGTAGTGTCGCTGGGTTTTGCAGGCAGTGTGCTAGCCCAGGGCTCGCCGCAGCAGTCGCCCTCAACCCCGCATGAGGTCATTACCGCGCTGACCGGCAAGATGATGGGTGTCATCGAGGGCGGTCAGGAGCAACTGAAAGAGCAGCCTGACAAATATTATGGGGAGATCCGCGACGTACTGGAGCCCAACGTAAGCTTTGGCTTTATTGCCCGTACGGTGATGGGCCCGCACTGGAACCGCGCGTCGGAGCAGCAACGCAATGAATTTGCCGAGGTGTTCACCGTGGGTATGGTCGAGACTCTGGGTCGCGGTATGGCCAACTACTCCAACCTTAAAATTGATACCTTGCCGCCGCAGACCGGTGCGGGGCAGGATGACAAGCGCGTCGAGGTGCTGCAGGAAATTCGCGGTGCAGACGGTGTCAACCGTGTCTCCTACACCATGGCACGAAACGCCTCCGGAGAGTGGAAATTGATAAATGTGGTGCTAAATGGCGTGAACCTTGGCAAAAGCTACCGCGACCAGTTTTCACAGGCCATGCGTCAGCATGACAACAACATCGACAAGGTGATCTCCAGCTGGGCAAGCTGAATTACCGGGGCGGTAGACGACTAATCTGCTCCTATGGGTGCGCTGCCGGGCGATTTTAGCTAAACTTGTCGCCTGTGACTGCGGCGTGAACCATCCGGTTTGCGCCAATTTTTTTGAGGCGTTCCATGCTTGTCGATGAAATAACCCAGGCCGTTACGGCCTTTATCCCCGGTTCCGCCGTTGAAGTGCGGATGGAGGGCAATCACGCCCATCTGAAGGTAGTCAGTGAGCAGTTTCGCGGGCTGACTCCAGTCAAGAAGCAGCAACTCGTGTACGCCGCCGTCAAAGGCATGATAGAGAGCGGTGCAGTCCATGCCGTTCATATGCAGACGCTGACGCCCGATCAGCAATAGCCTTGTCGCGGGCAGTTCCTTCAGCCTCTCTTTCACCTACACAGTATGAATTCCAATGGACAAGTTGATCATTCACGGCTGCGCCCGTCTAGACGGCGAGCTGCGTATTTCGGGTTCCAAAAACGCCGGTTTGCCCATCCTGGCGGCAAGTTTGCTGGCCGACGGCCCTATGCACATCCGCAATCTGCCTCACCTCAATGACATTACCACCATGTTGTCGCTCCTGCGTTGCATGGGGGTGGGGGTCACCATCAATGAGTGCATGAGCGTAGAGATCGACTCCAACAGTATCAGTGAGTTCGAGGCGCCCTATGACCTGGTGAAGACCATGCGCGCCAGCATTCTGGTGCTGGGGCCAATGCTTGCCCGCTACGGCAAGGCAGACGTTTCCTTTCCCGGAGGGTGTGCCATCGGCAGTCGCCCAGTGGATATCCACCTGAAAGGGTTGGAAGCCATGGGCGCCCAGATCGAAGTGGACGGCGGTTACATCCGCGCCCGCGCACCGAACGGTTTGCGTGGTGCGCACATAGCCATGGATACCGTGACCGTCGGTGGCACAGAGAACCTGTTGATGGCAGCGGTGCTGGCCAAGGGCACATCCACTCTGGACAATGCCGCACGAGAGCCCGAGATTGTGGATCTGGCGCAATGTCTTCAGGCCATGGGAGCGCAGATAGAGGGCATTGGCAGCAGTACACTGGTGGTGCACGGTGTAAAACGGCTGGACGGCTGCACCTATGCGGTCATGCCGGACCGGATAGAAACCGGAACATTTTTGACCGCTGCGGCTGCGGCACGCGGACGCGTCAGGCTGCGCGAGACCAGCTCCGACTTCCTGGATGCGGTGTTGTTAAAGCTGGAGGAAGCGGGTGCGCACATCAGTACCGGAAGCGACTGGATTGAGCTGAACATGAACGGCAACCGACCGCGCTCGGTGAATTTGCGTACGTCGCCCTATCCCGGGTTTCCGACGGATATGCAGGCACAGTTTACCGCCATGAACGCTGTGGCCGAAGGTACAGCTACCGTTACCGAGACCATCTTCGAGAACCGCCTGATTCAGGTGCACGAACTCAACCGAATGGGGGCGCGCATCACGCTGGAGGGCAACACCGCCATCATCAAGGGGGTTGAGCGGCTTAAAGGCGCCCCGGTTATGGCAACCGATTTGCGCGCATCTGCCAGCCTGGTCATTGCCGGGATAGTGGCGGATGGGCAGACCCTGATTGACCGTATCTACCATATTGATCGCGGCTATGAGTGCATCGAAGAAAAGCTGCGTCAGCTTGGCGTAAACATTCAGCGAGTGACCGGCTAGGGGAAGAACGCATGGCGCAATTGACCATTGCCTTGACCAAGGGACGAATACTGCAGGAGACCCTGCCGCTGTTGGCGGCGGCAGGCATCG
Source organism: uncultured Cellvibrionaceae bacterium (assembly GCA_964399955.1). Classification (GTDB taxonomy): domain Bacteria; phylum Pseudomonadota; class Gammaproteobacteria; order Pseudomonadales; family Cellvibrionaceae; genus CAYNST01. The sequence continues at coordinate 2,595 of CAYNST010000016.1, forward strand.
AGCCCCTGGAAGACATAGAAAAGAGCCGCAAGCTCACCTTCGAAACCTCGTCACCGGAGGTGCGCCTGCTGATTCTGCGTGGCACCGACGTTCCGACCTACGTGGAGTTCGGGGCGGCCGATGTGGGGGTGTCCGGCAAAGACACCCTGATGGAGCATGGCGGCCGCGGCTATTACGAGCCGCTGGATCTGAACATTGCCTGCTGCTCGCTGATGACCGCTGCCCGTGTGGGTGTGCAAACCCCTCCGGGCCGCATCAAAGTGGCCACCAAATACGTCAACATCGCCAAACGCTTTTATGCCGAACAGGGGCGTCAGGTGGATGTCATCAAGCTTTACGGTGCAATGGAGCTGGCACCGGTGTTGAATCTTGCCGACGAAATCGTCGACATCGTCGATACCGGCAACACGCTGCGCGCCAACGGCCTGGAGCCGCGGGAAATGATCGCTCGCGTCAGTTCCCGCTTAATTGTCAACAAGGCATCCATGAAGCTGAAGCATCACCAGGTGGAGGCGCTGATTGACGCCATCGAAACCTCAGTTGCGGAGATTGCGCAGGAGGGGGGGCGGTGAAATCCATGATCAGGCGCTTGAACAGCGCAGCAGCCGACTTTTTGCCGCAACTGGATGCCTTGCTGGCTTGGGAGGAGGGTGTTCACGAGTCGGTCGAGGAGCGCGTCAAAACCATTATTGCGGATGTGCGTGCACGCGGAGACCTGGCGGTAATTGACTACACCAACCGTTTTGATCGCCGGCAAATACAACAGTTTGACGAGCTGGTCCTGCCTCGCGAGGTGCTGGAGTCTGCGTTGGAGGGCCTGGATGCGCCACTGAGAGAAGCCCTGCAGGCCGCCGCCGAGCGCATACGTAATTACCATCAACGGCAAAAACAGGAATCCTGGCAGTATCGGGAGGCCGACGGCACCCTCCTGGGTCAGGTGGTTACACCCATGGATCGTGTGGGCATCTACGTGCCCGGTGGCAAGGCGGCTTACCCGTCCTCGGTTCTGATGTCTGCCATCACCGCCAAGGTGGCCGGTGTGCAGGAGCTGGTGCTGGTATCGCCCGCGCCCGATGGGCAGGTCAATCAAACGGTACTTGCGGCGGCAGCCCTTGCAGGAGTAGACCGGGTATTTACCCTTGGCGGGGCGCAGGCCATAGCGGCCATGGCTTATGGTACCCAGTCCGTCCCCAAGGTGGACAAAATTGTGGGGCCCGGCAATATCTATGTGGCCACAGCCAAGCGGGCCGTATTTGGCGCGGTGGATATTGACATGATTGCCGGCCCATCGGAAATCACCATTATTTGCGACGGCAGCACCGACCCCGACTGGATTGCAATGGACCTGTTCTCCCAGGCGGAGCACGACGAAGATGCGCAGTCCATTCTGCTTTGCCCCGATGCGGATTACCTTGACAGGGTGGAAGCCAGCATCGCGCGGCTGTTGCCGGGCCTGGCGCGGCGAGCCATTGCCGAGGTATCTTTGGCCAAACGCGGTGCGCTGATCAAAGTGGCGTCCCTGGAAGAAGCTGTCAGCCTGGCCAACCGTATAGCGCCTGAGCATCTGGAGTTATCTGTGGTCGAGCCCGAGCAGCTTCTGCCGGGCATTCGACACGCGGGTGCGATCTTCATGGGCGCCTACACCAGTGAGTCGCTGGGGGATTACTGCGCCGGGCCCAATCACGTACTGCCAACCTCCGGCACTGCCCGGTTTTCTTCGCCGCTGGGCGTCTACGACTTCCAGAAGCGCAGCTCGCTGATCTACTGCAGCAAAGAGGGGGCGCAGGCATTGGGTAAGATTGCCTCGGTGCTGGCGCGCAGTGAGTCTCTGGAAGCTCACGCGCTGGCCGCCGAGTTGCGCCTGCAACAATAAACCCGTTGCGCCGCCCCAACAGGGCCCTGAGTCCTGGCGGCGCGGCTCAGCCGGTAACCGGCTTTTTCTCCAATACCGCCTGCACTTTTTCTCGCCGGCCGTTGCGATAAAACTCGATATCCACGGTATCGCCGGGGCGGGATTCCGCTATTTGCTGCCGGCCACGGCTGCCATTGCCCACCAGTTCCTCGTTGATTCTGACAATCACATCGCCAGGCTGCAGGCCTGCCTGATGGGCGGGGCCATTGCTGTAAATGCGAGTCACCACCACGCCGTTGGTGGAGTCCAGCCGAAACGAGTGCGCCAGTTGCGGGGTCAGGCTTTGCGCTTCAACCCCCAACCATCCGCGTACCACCCGTCCAAATTCAACAATGTCCTTGAGTGCTCTAACGGCTGTGTCCGCTGGCACCGCCAAACCCACGCCGTCCAGATCGGAGTTGCCAATGCGGTCAAGTATGGCGGTATTGATGCCCAACAGGTTGCCGTTGGCGTCTATCAAAGCGCCGCCGGAGTTGCCCGGATTGATCGCCGCGTCGGTCTGGATAAAGTTTTCAAAGGTGCTGATGCCCAGCCCGTGGCGCCCGGTGGCAGAAATAATACCCTGGGTGACCGTCTGGCCCATGCCAAACGGATTGCCGATGGCCAGTACGATATCGCCTACCTGGGCGGTCTGGGGTGAGCCAATGGTGATGGCGGCCAGTTGCTCCAGCTCTATCTTCAGTACGGCCAGGTCGTTTTCGACGTCCACACCAATAATGCGTGCCAATGCCTCCCGCCCGTCCTGCAGTTGCACCACAATTTCATCCGCGCCGTAGATGACATGATTGTTGGTCAGCAGGTACCCCTGCTCGCTGACAATAACGCCCGATCCAAGAGCGGACTGCATGCGCTCCTGGCGGGGAATGTCGGCGCTGTTGTAGTAGTAGCGGAACAGCGGGTCGTTGAACATGCGGTGTTGCCCGCGCTTGATCTCCGTGCGCGTATAGATGTTCACCACCGCTGACGACGCACGCCTGACGGCAGCTGCGTAGCTCAAGGGTGCTTCGTGCTCAAAAGCGTGAGTGGGCACAAAAGGCGGGGAGGGCGAAGAGGCGGACTGAATTCGGGGGTTCATCTGCGGAAACAACTGCAGCAGAAGCAGCCCCGCCAGCAGCCCGATGGTAACCGGCCAGCGCAAAAATTCGACGATCTTCATGATCATGCCTGTTTCTCGCCCGCAGTGCCCAGCCCGCGCCCATCTGCGCGCACTGTTTTTGCTGCGCGCCAGAGCAGCGGGGCGGGCGAGCTCAGCTCAGGGCCGGCGGAACAACAGTGGCGCTGCATAAGCGGCTATTTGTGGCCTTCATTTTTTGATTTTACAGGCTGGGCTGGCGGTTCTCCGGTCTGGGTATTCTTAGCACCGGTGGCACTCTTGGCCGCCTTGTGCTCGCCCAGGCCAAACTCTTCGCTGAGCATGCCGTGACTGCCCGGTGATTTAGGCGCCCAGTCTCTGGGAGGCTCAATGGGCGTTTTTTTGTCCAGGCTGATCGTCGCCGTTGAATGACCTCCCGCTTCAATGACCTCACGACCAATCTCCGTGTTGGTCAGTTCGATCGCGCCCTTCGCCAGATGTTCATGCAGTTCGCGATAGCTCTGCGTCAGCTCGCCAACCTTTTTAGCGGTTTCAGCAAAGTGGCTTGAAACATTTTCATGGTAATCCTTCAGCTCTTTTTCCGTGCCGCTCAGGCGGTGCTCCAGCTCTTTTTGCTGGGAGGGACCGCCCCAGGCGCGCCCGATGGCCAAACCGATCAGCCCGCCGGCCAACAGCGTGATAATGCCAAGCAATAACAACGTCTCTAATGGATACACATTCAACTCCCGATAGTTCGCACGCCGACCGGGGTCGGCGTCAGTTCTTACAATAATAACCTAACTTAGCGCAAGGCGTCTTGTTGCACCCGTTTCCGAGCGAGGTGAGCCTCCCGCCCGTCGACCGGCGTTGCTGCGCCGGCAACTTGCCGTTAGAGTAGGCAGCCCGCTTTCAGTTGCTGTTGAATGCCCGTCGAATGCCGAAGCCTCCCTACGCACAATACCAAGCCGACCTGGCAACAGCCGGGTTTACCGCAGATGCGGCACAGCTGGCGGCTGTAAACCGCCTGCAGCTCCTATATGAGCAGCTTGACGCAGAGGCTCGCCGGCGTCCAGGCCTGATGCAGCGACTAGGCTTGGCTCGACCGGCGGCGCCGATCAAAGGGGTATACCTTTGGGGCGGCGTAGGCCGAGGCAAGACTTACGTGATGGATCTGTTTTTTGATGGCTTGCCATTAGAAAAAAAAATGCGCACGCACTTCCACCGCTTCATGCGCCGTGTTCACGCCGAGCTGACCCTTCTCAAAGGTGAGAAAAATCCGTTGAACAAGGTGGCCCAGCGCTTGGCCGACGAAGCCCGGGTAATTTGCTTTGACGAATTTTTTGTAAGCGACATCACTGACGCCATGATTCTGGCAGGGTTGCTGGACGCACTGTTTCGCCAGGGTGTGATCCTGGTTGCCACATCCAATTTGGCACCCGCCGATCTCTACCGCGACGGGCTGCAGCGGGTACGATTCCTGCCCGCCATCGACCTGCTTCATCAGCATATGGACATTATCGAACTTGACGGCGGTACCGACTACCGTCTGCGAACACTGGTTCAGGCGAATCTCTTCCAGCACCCGCTGGGTGCTGCTGCCGAGCAGGCACTGGAGGCATGCTTCCAGGCTCTGGTGCGCGAACAGGCCGTGCTTCGTCATGATCTGGCGCTTTCGGTTGAGGGGCGGCCAATCGTCGCGCGTCGCGAGGCCGGCGGTGTCTGTTGGTTCGAGTTCAGCGAACTGTGCGAGGGGCCTCGCTCGCAGAATGATTATCTGGTGCTGGCGCGCGAGTACCACACGGTCATTGTCTCCAATGTGCCGCCGCTTGGCGCCGACCGGGAAGACGCTGCGCGCCGCTTTATCTTTCTGGTGGACGTCTTCTACGACCAGCGCGTCAAGTTGATCCTGTCGTCGGCCAATTCCCTTCGAACCATCTACCAGGGCGGACGACTTGAGTTTGAATTTCAGCGAACCGTCAGCCGTCTGCTGGAGATGCAAAGCCAGGAATATCTGGCCCTGCCGCATGACGACACAGTCGAACCGGCTCAGGCGTGACGCACGTGCCTGGCGGCTCAGGCTGGAGAAATAAGCAATTGATTGCTTGAAAAGCATGCAGCACTTGAAGTAGTATTCGCGCTCAATTTTTTGCCGCCCGCTTGAGCTCTTTTGGGTGGTGTTCGACGCCGGCCTGGCCGGAATTTAAGTTTGTACCCAATTACGTTTGAAGGCCTATAACATGAAGACTATCAGCGCCAAACCTGAAACAGTAAAACGTGACTGGTACATTGTTGACGCTTCGGGCAAGACCTTGGGCCGCATGTCGGCCGAGATCGCTCACCGCCTCCGTGGTAAGCACAAGCCCGAATTTACACCGCACGTTGATACCGGCGACTACATCGTTGTTATCAATGCCGAAAAGGTACGTGTGACCGGTAATAAAGCGCGAGACAAAATGTACCATCGCCATTCCGGATACATCGGTGGCTTGAAGAGCATCAACTTTGCCAAGTTGATCGAAACAGCACCGGAGCGCACTATTCAGAGCGCTGTCAAGGGTATGTTGCCCCGCGGCCCTTTGGGTCGGGCAATGTTCAAGAAATTGAAGGTCTACGCCGGTGATGCCCATCCGCACACAGCGCAGCAGCCTAAAGAATTGACTCTATAACGGAAGCTGTTTATGCCAAGTCAACAATATTACGGTACAGGTCGACGCAAAACCTCTACGGCTCGAGTGTTCATCACTCAGGGCACCGGCAAGATCGATGTCAATGGCAAGACCCTGGACGAGTACTTCGGTCGTCAGGTGGCGCGTATGATCGTTCGTCAACCGCTGGAGCTGACCGGTAACGTCGACAAATTTGATATCAACGCAACTGTCAAAGGCGGCGGTAGTTTTGGTCAGGCCGGTGCCATTCGCCACGGTCTGACCCGGGCTCTGATGGATTACGACGAAGCTCTGCGCCCCGAACTGCGCAAGGCCGGCTACGTGACGCGCGATGCGCGTGAGGTAGAGCGGAAGAAAGTGGGCCTGCGCAAGGCGCGCAAAAAGCCGCAGTTCTCCAAGCGCTAAAGCAGAGGGTTGCATTTGCCGTTCAAAAAGCCCGACTTTGCTTCGGGCTTTTTTTTGGCCGTCCTGCCTAGGCTCTCTTCGCGTGCCAGTTTGGTGCGAATCCACCGCTGTTCTTGTCAGTAGTGGGTATTTTCTTTACCATGGCGCCATTTTTTGACTCCGGTATCCTAAGCGGTCTGCGCGCGCTCCTGTGCGCGGCCCCGTTCTGCTGATGCAGCTCGTACACCGGTCACTGCTCTTGCCAGATTTTACTTTTACACGATCTAAAAACATCCAAAAATTAAGCTGTCACGGGAGAAATGCGTCATGAGTAATGACGGAGTGAATACGAAGCGCCGCCGCGTTTTGACGACGTTAACGTCGGCGGCCGGTGCGGTCGGCGCAGTAGGGATTGCGGTGCCGTTTCTCGGATCCTGGAACCCCAGCGCAAAGGCCAAAGCGGCAGGAGCGCCTGTTGAAATCAACATCAGCAAGCTGGAGCCGGGTCAAATGGTCACGGTGGAATGGCGCGGGCGACCAGTTTTTATCGTGCGTCGCACGCCGGAGGCCCTTGCCGGGCTTAAAGTGATGGAGGACTCACTGCGGGATCCCAACTCTGAAAAGTCTGTGCAGCCCGCCTATGCTCAAAACCCTTCGCGCGCCATCAAGGATGAAATAGTCGTGCTGCTGGGGCTGTGCACGCATCTGGGTTGCGCACCCGGGTACGAGCCTGTTGTCGGGTCTCTCGACATCGGCGACGTCGAGTGGCAGGGCGGATTTTTCTGCAAATGTCACGGCTCCATGTTCGACCTGGCTGGCCGGGTTTTGCGTGGTGTTCCGGCACCCATCAACTTGGAAGTACCGCCTCACAAGTATTTGAGTGACGCGGTAATTCTGATCGGCGAAGATCAGGAGGCATGATCCGATGAGTCGTATGCTTGGAAATCTGTGGACCTGGATTGATGCCCGCCTGCCGGTGCAAAGAGCCTGGGATACTCACATGGGCCGCTATTACGCGCCCAAAAACTTTAACTTCTGGTACATCTTTGGTGTATTGGCGCTGGTGATTCTGGTCAACCAGATTCTTACCGGTATTTGGCTGACCATGCATTATACGCCTTCGGCCGAAGCCGCTTTTGCCTCGGTCGAGTACATCATGCGCGATGTGCCCTATGGCTGGCTGCTGCGCTATATGCATTCGACCGGCGCTTCGGCCTTCTTCGCCGTTGTCTATCTGCACATGTTCCGCAGCTTGATGTACGGCAGCTACAAGGCGCCGCGGGAGTTGATCTGGATCTTCGGTATGTTGATCTACGTGGTGCTTATGGCCGAAGCCTTTATGGGCTACGTGCTGCCATGGGGGCAGATGTCTTACTGGGGCGCACAGGTGATCGTCAACCTGTTTGGTGCCATACCGGTGGTCGGCGAAGACCTGGTGCAATGGATCCGCGGTGACTACTTGATCTCCGGCGCCACCTTGACGCGCTTCTTTGCTCTGCATGTCGTGGCCATGCCCATAGTTCTGCTGGCCCTGGTGGTGCTGCACCTTCTGGCGCTGCACGAAGTGGGCTCCAACAACCCGGACGGTATCGAAATCAAGAAAAACAAAGACGCCAATGGCATACCACTGGACGGCGTTCCTTTTCACCCGTACTACGTGGTTCACGATCTGGTGGGCATAGCGGTCTTCCTGTTCGTGTTCTGCTCCATTATTTTCTTCATGCCGGAAATGGGCGGGTTTTTCCTGGAGCACGCCAACTTTGAACCGGCCAATGCGCTGAAAACGCCGGAGCACATTGCACCTGTTTGGTATTTCACGCCTTTCTATGCAATTCTGCGAGCCATTACCTTTGAGATTGGCCCCCTGGACTCCAAGTTCCTGGGATTCATGACCATGGCAGCCGCAATTGCCATCCTGTTTGTGCTGCCGTGGCTGGATAAGAGCCCGGTGAAGTCTCTGCGCTACAAAGGCAACATCAGCCGGGTGGCATTGATAGTATTTGTGGCTGCGTTCGTTATTCTTGGCTACCTGGGCGTACAGCCGCCCACGCCTGGCCGAACTATTCTGGCGCAGGTGTGCACAGCACTGTATTTTGCCTACTTCATAGGCATGCCCTTTTGGACCCGCCGTGAGACCTGCCGTCCGGTGCCTGAGCGCGTGCAAATGAAAGGCTTGGACGCCAAGCTGGTATGGGGAGCGGTTGCACTGTTCCTGGTACTGGTTATCGTGCCGATTCGAGCGGTGGCAGCGGCGGAGGGCGGCCCTTGTGGAGAGGTGCCCTGCGAATCCTTCCGCGCAGATCCGTTTGACCAGGCTTCCATGCAGAACGGCGCCAGGTTGTACATGAACTACTGCCTCAGCTGCCACAGCCTTAGCTATGTGCGTTATCAGCGCATTGCCGATGATCTGGGCATACCTGAGCAGGCAATGCTGGACAATCTTATCTTTACCGAGCAAAGAATCGGTGAGCTGGTGACCAACTCGATGGATCCCGCTAGTTCGCAGGTCTGGTTTGGGGTTCCGCCGCCGGATTTGAGCCTGGTGACCCGGTCGCGCTCGGACGAATGGGTGTACACCTACCTGCTGAACTTCTACCGGGACGACACTCGGCCCACAGGCGTCAACAACAAGGTCTTTCCGAATGTAGCCATGCCCCATGTCCTGATGGAGCTGCAGGGCTTGCCTGAATGCGCGCCCGGGCCCAGGCGCGACGAGAGCGGTCGGGTGATGCGCAACAGCGTAGGGGAAGAGCTGGCGGAGCCGTGCGGCAGCCTGGCGGTCCGTGATGTGGTCGGCACTATGGAGCCTGAAGAGTTCAAGCAAGCCATGTACGACCTGACCAATTTCCTGGTATACGTGGAGGAGCCCGCAGCCATCGACCGTCGTCGAATGGGCGGCTGGGTCCTGCTGTTTCTGACCGTATTCTTCGTCTTTGCCTGGCTGCTCAGCCGGGAATACTGGAAAGATGTGCATTAATCCTCAGACCGGCTGCGGCCGGTCTTGGCAATTCAACTGCATGAGGTAGTTGCATGAGTGTGGTAACCAAACGTTCAACCATGACTCTCTATTCAGATGTGCGCGACCACTACAGCCACAGAGTGCGCATTGTTCTGGCAGAAAAGGGCGTGACAGTGGATGTTGAGGATGTGGACCCGGCCAATGTTCCGCGTGAATTAAGTGAGATAAACCCTTACAACTCCTTGCCGACACTGGTGGATCGTGAACTGACGGTCTACGAGACGCGGGTCATGATGGAATATCTTGACGAAAGGTTTCCTCATCCGCCGCTGCTGCCGGTTTACCCGGTCGCCAGGGCGGAGATCCGGCAGTTCATGTTTCGCGTGGAGAGCGATTGGTGCCCCTGGGTTGATGCCATTACCGGCAATCGCAGCAAGGAATCCGTTGCCGCTGCGCGAAAAGACCTGAAGGATAATTTGACGGCCATTGCACCCATATTTGCAGAAAAACCCTACTTCATGAGTGATGAATTCACCTTGGTGGATTGCTGTCTTGCACCCATTCTGTGGCGTTTGGAGGTGCTGGGTGTGGATCTGCCCAACACGCGGCAAACAGCGCCGCTGTTTGACTATATGAAGCGCGTCTTTGCGCGCGACGCGTTCATTGCCAGTCTCACGGAGCAGGAAAAGGCAATGAAAGCGACTGTCAAAACGGCCTGATGGTCCCAAACTGGAGTAGACCAACATGACATCAAGCCGTCCATATCTCATCCGCGCGCTCTACGACTGGATAGTTGACAACAGCCTTACGCCCTATATCGTGGTCAATGCTCGCGCAGACGAGGTCAGCGTACCGCAGCAGTTTGTCAACAAGGACGGGCAAATCATCCTTAACATTGCCCCGCGAGCGGTCACGGATCTGGCGCTGAGCAATGTCGATATTCAGTTCAGTGCCCGCTTCAGTGGTGTGCCTACCTCTATCCGCGTGCCCACCCATGCGGTGATGGGTATCTACGCGCGTGAAAATGGTCAGGGCATGATGTTTGAGCCTGAGCCCCCGCCCAAGAACCCGTCCCCGGACTCCGACCCAACCCCCGGCGGCGAGCGCCGTCCCAGCTTGCGAATCGTCAAGTAACTGCACCGCCCCCTCAGTGGGGTATTGCATTTTGTTATAAACAAACTATTCTTGATTCGGACTTCATATTGCGGAGCCGTGGCGGGCAGCGCCGCCTTCGTGCTCCAATCGCCATACTTATCTCCTACAACGTTAATAACAACCTTCGGAGGACATATGGGTTTTCTGCAGCACACGCTGGGTATACTGATTCGCCCCAGCAGTGAATGGACGGCAATCCGTAACGCTAAAAAATCATACGTGCAGGTGTTTGTCAGCCATGTACCTATTTTGGCGTTGATCCCCGTCGTCAGCGCCTTCATTGGTGTTACCCAGGTTGGCTGGTCCATTGGCGACGGCCCTTCCGTGCGCCTCAGTGTGAGCAGTGCGGCGACGCTGTGCGCCTTGACCTACGTGGCGCTGATTGGCGGTATCTACGTGTTTGGTGAATTCATCAACTGGATGTCAAAGACCTACGGCGTCTCAGATCCGGCTGATCAGCGGCATTATGGAGGCACAGCGTTGGCCGTATACACCACCATGCCCCTGCTGCTGGGCGGCTTTGCTCTGCTCTATCCACTGCCCTGGTTTGTAGTGGCTGTGTTGGGACTGGCAGCCTGCCACTCCATCTATCTGATCTATGAAGGCATCCCTCTGTTGATGAATATCCCCCGTGAGCGGGCATTTCTTTACGCCAGCTCTGTGGTCACCATAGGCTTGGTGCTGATGGTGTTCATCATGATGGCGGCGGTGGTGATCTGGGGTGTTGGGGTGGGGCCTGTTTATGTGGATTGAGCTTGGGCGCAAGCCCTGACCGGGTGCCAGCGACATGCGCTGCCCCGACATTCTGGATTTTGAAGCCTCAGGCTTTGGGTACCAGAGCTACCCTGTAGAGGTGGGTTACTCGCTGGCCGATGGCCAGCGCTACTGCTCGCTGATTCGCCCGGCGCCGGGGTGGACCTATTGGAGTGAGGAGGCTCAGGCGTTGCACGGTATCAGCCGGCAGTTACTGATGGACATGGGCCGCGAGCCCCGTGCTGTTTGCCTGGAGTTGAACGAGCGCCTGAGTGGGCGGGTGCTGTACTCCGATGCCTGGGTGGTGGACAAGGCCTGGCTCAACCGGCTGTTCACTGCGGCGCGGATGACGGCGCTGTTTCACTTGAGCCCCATCGAGGGGGTGCAGAGTGAGTGCCAGCACCTGCTTTGGGACGAGGTGCGCAGCCGGATGCTGCGCGACGAAAAAGGCGTGCGTCACCGCGCCAGCATAGACGCAGAGTTCATACAGCGGGTCTACCGCGAGACCCAAAGGCTTTGCCGCTGACGCCGGCTTCGCATTGCTGTATCGGGTTTCACGCCTTGGCGTAGTTGATGTACTCGATAACCCGCACAACTTTCTCCACACCCTTGACCCGGGCTGCCAAGTCACTTACCAGGTCGGCCTCATTGCGGCTGAGCAGGCCCATCAGATAGACCACCCGGTTGTCGACGATCACCCGCACGCGTTCGGACTCGATGTCGCGATTGAACAACAGTTGAGCGCGAACCTTGATGCGTATCCAGTTGTCGTTCACGCGTGAGGCAAAGGTTGAGCGACTCTTGACTGCCAATTCATTGTGCACCTGGCGAACCTTGCTGATACTGCGTGTGGTGTCGCCTGCAAGCTCCTTGGCCGAACGACTGGGCACTTCTCCTGTTAGCAGCACCACATTGTTGAAACTTTTGACGTTGACTCTGGAGCGCGCCAGCTCGCGCCCATGCTTTCTCAGATTGACCGAGATAATGGTTTGCAGCTGATTGTCATCCAGAAAAGCACCCAGAGTTCGTCTGCCAGGGTCCAGTTTGATGGGGTCGCTCCCGGCTGCGTCCAGCAAGGTGACACAGGCTGTCAGCCCAAGGCAGAGAAAAAGCAGAGACGTCATTCGTGAAACAGCATTCATTAGTCTATTCCAAAGAGCTTGTTATCAATTAGGTCGCACAGACAGTAAAGCACCAGTAGATGTATTTCGTGTATTCGACTGCGGGACTGTACTTCTGCCCGCAACTCGATGTCTTCGTCCGTGAACAAGGTAGATAGGTTGCCCCCGTCGCGGCCGGTCAGTCCAATTACGTGCATGCGTCGCTCGCGTGCGGTCGAGACGGCCTGGCGCAAATTGGTTTCGCTGCCATTGGCACTGATCACTATCAGCACATCGCCCTCCTGCCCCAGGGCGCGAATCGGCTTGGCGTAGAGGTCGTTCAGGTGCGTGTCGGAGCCGTTGGATGTGTAAGCTGTGATGTTGTTGCCCAGCCAAATGGCCGGCAAGCTGGGGCGTTCTTTTTCAAACCGGTCCAGCAGGCTGGAGGCAAGAATCTGGGCCAGCGCTGCCGATGCGCCGTTGCCGCAAATCAGGATTTTTTTTTCACAAAGCAGTGCTTCCACCAGTTGCTCGGCTGCCTGCTCGATGATGGGCGCAAGCGCTTCACCCACATGCATTTTGGCTTCGATACTGCGCTGAAATATTTCGTAAACTCTTTGTGACATGCGTTTCTGGTCAAACCCCGTAGAAGGCGTTGGGAATCCACTCTATGGTGTCTTCGCCCATGCCCTTGCTGACGCCCACAACGTCGAAACGCAGGGCCTGGTGCTCGGTAAGAGCGCGCGCCACTATGTAGTGACGCGCCGCCGCTATCAATTTTTTTTGCTTTGAGCGGGTTACCGATTCTACGGCGGATCCGAATTGCTTGCCACTGCGGCGGCGTACTTCGACAAATACCAGGCAGTCGGCCTCGCGCATGACCAGGTCAATCTCACCCTGTGAGCAGTGGTAGTTGCGTTCCACCAATGCCAGGCCGCGGGCTTTGAGGTAGCGCTCTGCAAGCCGCTCTCCCTGCAGGCCCAGGGCTAGACTGTTTAACTTGTCCTTGAGCAAGCTTAGATGCCTTCTCGCAGCCTGCGCGCGGTGCCGCGGGCAAATTCCATCCAGAGCTGGCGGCGCACTACCTGACCCTCGTCGTTCATCTGTAGCGAACCCGTCAGCCCGTAGAAGGTCGCATGGCGACTTTGCGACAGCTGTTTCAAACGGGGGGAGAGGTAAAAGCTGTCAATGCCCAGTGCATAGAGGGGCTGCAGGTTGGGCTTGCTGTCGGCATGGCGCAGAATGCTGCTGCGCTCCGGGCTTTTGCGGTCAAAAAACCAGGGCAGGGTAAGAAAGCGAATCCCGTTCATGTCTTGGTCCAGTTTGGGGTTGTCCTGGCCACTGTAGACTTGACTGGTGGCGTAAACCGGAATGTTGGCGGCGTAGTGGAAGGCCAAAGTGGGTTTGATCTGTCGCGCGTGCACCGCCTGGGCCACCAGAAAAATAGCGTCTACGTCCTCCCTGCGGCGCGGCTCAAACTGTATCTCACCGACGGCGCTGCGCACGGCCCGGGCGCGTGCCTGACTTTCATCCAGTTGCAGCGCCTGTTGCAGAACCTGGGAGTAGCCGCCCTCGTCACTGTAACGGTGCTCGCCCAGTATTTCTCCGCCCAATGCTTCCCACGCTGCAACAAAGGTCTCTACAGAGCGGTCGCCCCACTGGTTGTCAGAGGCCAGAATCAAAATCCTGCGGTGCCCGTCGCGCCAGGCTCGCTCGGCGGTCTGCATGGCTTCGTCCTCCACGCCCAAGCCAAACTGATAGAGATTTTCAACTCTGCCCAGTGGCATGTCGATGGTGTTCAACGCCAGAGTGGGTACGGGAAGCGCGGGCCGCAGCGCAAGCTCGGCGATATTCTCCTTGTTCAGCGGCCCAATCACTACTTGGGCACCGTCAGCTACCGCCTGATCATAAAGCGTATTGATATCCTGCTGGTCGGTATTGTAGAAGCGGATCTGCGGCGAGAAGTCACCGCCCAGGTTCTGGTAATAGCCCGCCGCAAGACCGTCGCGTACGGCATTGCCAACGGCGCCAAGCCTGCCGGAAAACGGCAGCAGCACGGCTATTTGGGTGGGCTGATTATTGACAAGCTCCTGCAGCAGCTTCAGGTCTGCCGGCAGGTTCAGGCTGGCTGGATGATCGGGCCAATCCAGCGTCCAGCGTTCCACCCGTTCCAGCTGTTCGCGCAGGTTGTTCTGATTGTTCTTGTTGATGGTGGCCAGGCTGTACCAGCCCTGTAGGTCTCGATCACGTGCGTTTGCGCGCAGGGCGGCCAGCTCCGAGTCTGGCAGATGCATCAGCATCTGCCAGATCAACTCTCTGTTTCGTTCCTGCTCCAACGCATTGTCGGGAATCAGTTCATCCAGATGAACGCGCGCGGCAATGCTTTCTTCTATCCGCGCCAGCTCGTAGAGAGCCTGGGCTCGCTGCTCCAGAAGGTTGCGCTGAAGCTCGACCGGGTAGCTGCCGGAATGGCTAAGCAGATGGGGGTCATCAAGCCGGTCGATGGCCTGCTGGAAGTCGCCGTGGCCGCTGGCAATGTAGCTGTTAATCAACGCAAGCCTGCCGTAAGATGTGCCGCTCTCCGGTGTGACTGCGACGTTGCGGGGCAGGGTGTTGACAATGCTCTGCGCCCATTCGGTATCGCCGGCGGCAGCAAGAGATTCTGCCGCCCGCAGCATCAGCTCAAGGCGCTCTTCAGGCGCGGCTTCAGCAGCCTGACGCAGGAGGTCGTTAGCGTATTCAAGGGTGTTTTCGCCTTCGGCCGCATCGGAGGTTGGCGAGAGTACCGGCAGTTGACCGCACGCCATCAGGCCTGCGGTCAGCGTAACGGCGAAGAGTGCACGCAGGCGACGACCCATTCAATATGTCTCCAGATTAGCGACGAGGTAGAGCTGTGACGTCAAAGCAATTATCAAAAGAGGGCGTACTCTACATTGTGCCTACACCCATTGGCAATTTGGGCGATATGGTACCCCGCGCGCGGGAAGTTCTCCAGGCTGCCGATCTTATTGCTGCCGAAGACACGCGTCACAGCGGCAAACTGCTGCAGTACTTCAATATCAGCACACCCATGGTGGCCTATCACGACCACAGCGACGGCGGTAAAGAGCAGTACCTCTTGGAGCAACTGGCCTCCGGCAAACAAATCGCCTTGATCAGTGATGCGGGCACTCCCTTGATCTCCGATCCCGGCTACCGACTGGTCCGGCTGGCTTCTGAGCGGGGCATCAGGGTAACCCCCATTCCGGGTGCCTGTGCCGCTATCGCCGCTTTGAGTGCAAGCGGGCTGCCGTCTGATCGTTTCTCCTTTGAGGGTTTTCTTCCCGCCAAAACGGTGGCTCGGCAAAAAAACCTGCTTGCGCTTCTGCGGGATACCCGAACTTTGATTTTCTACGAGTCACCCCACCGCATAGTCGACGCGCTGGAGGACATCTGCGCGGTGCTGGGCGGGGCGCGCCGTCTGGTAATGGCGCGGGAGATCAGCAAAACCTTCGAGACGTTTCTCGCCGGCTCTGCTCTCCAGGTGCTAGAGCGGGTGACACAGGACTTGAATCAGCAGAAAGGCGAAATTGTTTTATTGATACACGGGTTCGAGGAGCAGAGCAATGCGGACGCTTTGAGCGCCGAGGCCGAAAAGCTGATGACGGTGCTGTTGGACGAAGGGCTGGCACTGAAGCAGGCGGCCAGCATTGTGGCTCGCCTGACCAATGAAAAGAAGAACCGCTTGTATGACTGGGGTTTAAAGCAGAATTCGACGTATTAATGAAGGCTGCACAGGCTCAGGCACTGCCTGCCTCTGTACAAGGTGTATGGCTGTTGAAGCAGAATACCGCGATGCCGCGTAAGTGTAATGAGGCTTGCCGCCGAACCACGGCTGCGGCCAATCCCAGAGTTTGGAGAATTCGCATGACCAACAAATCGACTGACAGCGACGCCCGCAAAGACGAGGCTACCGACAAAAAGCCAGGGCAAGACGACGACAGCCGAGACTGGACGCTGTCTCCCGAGGATGCATCGGCAGGCGGCCCGGCGGGGGAGTCGGTCGGGGGGGAGGAGGACCCAGGCGCAGGGCTGGAATTTCTGGTAAAAAAACGTCGCCCCTAGGGGCACGATCTGTTCACAATCCCCTCAGCCGCCTCTGTTGCCAGCCTATTTGCTTCGCGCCGCCCAATAGCGCTTGCGCCTGTTTAAGCGAGTTTGTTATGGTGCGCGCGGGAGTTGGCCAGGCAGTCGCTTTTGCAAAAAAGAGGAAAGTCCGGGCTCCATAGGGCAGAACGCCAGGTAACCCCTGGGGGGCGCAAGCCTACGGAA
Source organism: uncultured Cellvibrionaceae bacterium (assembly GCA_964399955.1). Classification (GTDB taxonomy): domain Bacteria; phylum Pseudomonadota; class Gammaproteobacteria; order Pseudomonadales; family Cellvibrionaceae; genus CAYNST01. Next base: position 18,907 of record CAYNST010000016.1, read on the forward strand.
AGTGCAGCAGAAAGGATACCGCCTGGACCTGCAAGGGTTCCGGTAAGGGTGAAAAGGTGCGGTAAGAGCGCACCGCGCAACTGGTAACAGTTTGTGGCGATGGTAAACCCCGTTCGGAGCAAGACCAAATAGGAATCCATTGACGTGGCCCGCGTCGGATTCGGGTAGGTTGCTTGAGGTGTGCGGTGACGTACATCCTAGATGAATGACTGTCCACGACAGAACCCGGCTTATCGGCCAACTCCCACCTCATTTATAGTTTCTGGATCTAGCCTGACGCTTTTTTAGGCTGATTCAGTCTGGCGCGCCCGCGCATCTTCTGCCTCGTCATCTATCCCTCTGTTTTATAAGCCTTTTCCCGCTGCGGGCGAGTTACCCCTGTCTCTTTGCGCCCAATTCCAGTGCACGATCGAGGCCTTTGGCAGCCAAATGCTCGGGTGTCGACTTGACTTTGAAGCAAGGCGAAATATAGTGTGCTAAGGTGGTTATTAGTGGTTAATAGTGGGTAATCGTGGCGAGCGCGGTCACTAGAGTGGTGAAAACGTGTTTCAGGGCAGTCACAACATCACAATGGACGCCAAGGGGCGGATAGCCATCCCGGCAAAGCACCGGGACACTCTGGCGTCGATGTGTCAGGGCCGGGTGGTGATGACTGCCCACACAGAGGACCGCTGTGTGCTCGTGTACCCAGAAACGGAGTGGGAAATAATTCTGCCGAAGATCGAGGCTCTACCCACTTTCAACAAGTTGGCGTTGCGCGCCCAGCGCCTTCTGTTGGGCTATGCAACGGCGCTGGAGTTGGATGGCAACGGCCGCGTATTGGTACCACCCACGTTACGGGATTATGCAGGTTTGGATAAAAAAACAATGTTGGTCGGCTTGGGGAAAAAATTTGAGCTTTGGAGCGAGGACGCTTGGTTGCGTTCGGTGGCGGACGTGTCCATCGAAGACGAGGTCGTGCCAGCGGAAATGCTGTCGCTGTCACTTTGATGGATGAGTCTGCCGGTTCGCAACATTTCCCGGTCTTGCTGGCGGAATCCGTCAGCGCTCTGGTGACCGATCCCTCAGCTGTTTATGTGGACGGCACATTTGGCAGAGGCGGCCATTCGCGGGCAATTTTGGCCAAACTGAACAGTGATGGGCAGCTGTTGGCGTTTGACAAAGACCCCGCAGCCATCGCGGTAGCGCAGGATCTGGCGGAGCAGGATAAACGGGTGCAGGTGGAACATCAATCCTTCGCCGAGATAGAAACCGTTGCGCGGCAACGGGGTTTGGTTGGGCAGGTGCATGGTGTACTTCTGGATCTGGGAGTGTCGTCACCGCAATTGGACAATGCCCAGCGCGGTTTCAGTTTCATGCACGACGGTCCCCTGGATATGCGCATGGACCCGACGCGTGGAATAAGCGCCGCAGAGTGGGTGGCCACTTCAGCCGAGTCCGAGATCGTACGAGTTTTGAAAGAATATGGAGAAGAGCGCTTTGCCAGACGCATTGCGGGTGCAATTGTAGAGGAGCGGCTGAAATCGCCCATCTTGACCACGCGACAGTTGGCGGAAATTGTAAAGACCGCTCACCCGCGCTGGGAGAGAGATAAGCATCCGGCCACCAAAACGTTTCAGGCAATACGTATTGAAATAAATAGCGAACTGAGCGATCTGGAAAAAGCACTGGATGCGGCTTTGTCGGTGCTTAGGCCCGGCGGGCGACTGGCGGTGATCAGTTTTCATAGCCTTGAGGATCGTCTGGTAAAACGCTTCTTCAAATTGAAAGCACAGGGCAAGCAGTATCCCAAAGAGGTCTGGGTCACGCAAGAAATGGTACAGCTGGAGTTCGCCGTGATCGGCAAGGCTGTGCGGGCAAGTGACCAGGAGCTACAAAAAAATAATCGTTCCCGCAGTGCCATCATGCGAGTAGCGGAGAAACTGACTCCGACCTGATGCGGAGTGGTTCGAGGAATCAATGGTGCGCATCGGTTTGTTTGGCGTGGGTTTTCTATGGCTGGCCGTTATTTTGTCTGCGCTGGCTGTAGTGCTGACCACCCACAATACCAGGATCGCCACCCGGAATTTGGAGTTTTTGCGCCATGAAGCAGCCGATCTGCACGTGCAGTCCGGCCAGTTTCTGTTAGAGCGTGGCTCTCTGGCTAACTATGCACGCATAGAAAAGATGGCGGTCGAAAATCTGGATATGACCGTACCGGACGCTGATGAAATTATTCTGGTGAAGCCATGAGCAGAAAGATAAAAACAATGAAAACAACCAAGAAGGTTAGGGATTCCAGATCGGTGCAGGCCATAGGCAAGGTTAGAGCTATGGGGCTGTGCATTTTTTTGGCCGGGCTTTGCGGTCTGCTGACTTGGCACCTCGCCCAATTACAGGTTATTCCCGGCACAGAAAAAGGTTTTGTGTTTCTACAGAAGCAGGGGCAAGCACGCACCTTGCGGCAGGAAAAAATCAGTGCTTACCGGGGTGTCATCACTGACCGAAACGGTGAACTGCTGGCGGTGAGCACGCCGGTCAAGTCGCTATTTGCCAACCCGCAGCGGCTGGATATGCAGCGTCTGCCCGAACTGGCCGAAGCCCTGGGTATGTCAGCGGAAAGCATGGCGGCAAGGATTGCTCAGTACGCAGATAAACAGTTCGTTTACCTGCGGCGTCACATGCCTCCTCAGGAGGCGGAAAAAATTCTGTCGCTGGAAATTGTTGGGGTGGACGCTGAAGAGGAATTTCAGCGTTATTATCCAGCCGGTGAAGTGGCTGCTCATATCGTCGGCTTCACTGATACTGACGAGCGCGGTCAGGAAGGTATGGAGCTGGCTCTGGACGAATGGCTGGCCGGCGCTCCGGGCGTCAAGCAGGTCATCAAAGACTTGCGCGGGAATGTGGTAAAAGACTTGGGCATTACGCGCGCGGCATCGTCTGGCAACGACGTTAAACTCACCATCGACCTGCGCCTGCAGTATCTAGCCTACCGGGAATTGAAAGCGGCTATTGCCCAGCAAGGAGCCGCCTCGGGCTCTGTAGTTATTCTGGATGCTCGCTCCGGTGAAGTCTTGGCCATGGCCAATCAACCTTCTTACAACCCCAACAACCGCTCCCGGGTCAGCCCTGCTCAAATGCGTAACCGCGCCTTGACAGACCTTTACGAGCCGGGCTCCACCATGAAACCTTTCACGGCAATCGCGGCATTAGAAACGGGCCGCTATCAGCCGAATACGGAGATCAATACCCACCCAGGTTGGTTTCATACCGGCGGCAAGACCTACACGGACCTTCGTAACCACGGCATGATGGACCTGACCTCGGTCATTCAAAAATCCAGTCAGGTGGGCATTGTGAAGCTGGGTCTGGATCTGGATCCCAATGATCTGCGCAGCGTTTTTTATCGGGTGGGCCTCGGCCAAAGCACCGGTCTGGGTTATCCAGGGGAAGCTATTGGTCATTTGCCCAATAAAGAACGCTGGCACCCAACCGAGCGCGCCTCCCTGGCCTTTGGCCACGGGCTGAGCGTTACGCCAGTACAGTTGGCCCAAGCTTACGGCACGCTCGCGTCTGGCGGTATTCTCCAGCCGGTGTCATTGGTTAAGCAGGACAAACTGCCCCCCGGTGAGCGGGTGATGGACGCCAGCCACGCCTACCAGGTGGTCGACATGCTCAAGGCAGTTACCCAGCGAGGCGGAACAGGTACCCGGGCGCAGGTCAAGGCTTACGATGTGGCGGGTAAAACCGGTACCACGCATAAAATATCCAACGCCGGTGGTTATTCGGACAGCCAATATGTCGCTTTTTTCGCAGGCATGGCTCCTGCGCAGGATCCCAGTATTGTGGTTGTCGTGGTTGTGGATGAACCTCCGTCCGGTGGCTATTATGGCGGTGAAGCGGCGGCACCGGTGTTTGCCCGTATTGCTGAAGGCGCGATGCGAGTCATGAATGTTGCGCCTACCACACAGCGGGTGGCTGTCCGTTAGATGGCGACTGCAGACACAAAAAACATTGCCGCGCAGACGCTTGCGCAACTGTTGCCCAAGCTGGGCCTGACCGCCCCGGTTGCCAATATTGCGGTGACCGGAGCTGCCGTGGACAGCCGTTTGGTGGAGCCGGGAGATATTTTTATTGCGTTGCCTGGTGCGTCGACCGATGGCCTGAAGTTTATGAACCACGCTGCGGATCGCGGAGCGGTTGCCGTGCTGGTTGAAGCCTCCGCGACTCAACCTGAGGGGCTCCTTGTAACAAACTGCCCGGTACCGGTTATTGGCGTAACTGGTTTGCACCTTCGCGTCAGCGACTTGGCGGGCCGAGTTTATGGTCAGCCGTCACAAACACTCCACGTTGTCGGTGTGACCGGTACCAATGGCAAAAGCACCACGGTTTCCCTGATTGCCCAACTGCTAGAGGCCGCAGGAGTGAGCGCGGCCAGTATGGGCACGCTTGGCGTGAACGCAGGTGGAAAGCTTCTGAACGATACCGGAATGACAACCCCCGACGCCGCCAGTTGCCATAAATGGCTTGCGCGACTGCGCGATGCCGGTGTGAAAGCGGTGGCTATGGAGGTGTCTTCGCATGGTCTGCAGCAAAACCGTGTGCAGGGGATCCGGTTTGAGACAGGTGTATTTACCAACCTCAGCCATGATCATCTGGATTATCACGGCTCCATGGAAAAGTATGCTGAGGCAAAGCGCAAACTTTTTGCATCTAACGGGCTCCACGCAGCGGTCATCAATATGGATGACCCTTTGGCTGCGCAAATGCGGCAGGCAGCCCGCAACAGCCTGCAGACGATCGGCTATTCACTGCTGGACAGCCAGGCAGATGTCTATGCCGAGTCCATACAATACTCTCCGCTCGGAGCGCGATTCAATCTGACTACACCCTGGGGGGATGCCGAGGTTGAGAGTCCTCTGTTGGGCGAGTTCAACGTGTACAACCTGCTTGCGGCGATTGCTGCGGTATGCACCAAGGGCTACGGGCTCCAGCAGGTGGCTGCAGCTGCGGCCAAGCTGAAAGCGGTAGATGGACGCATGCAAAGAGTGGGCGTTGCCGCAGATATTGGCGTTGTTGTTGATTACGCGCACACGCCAGACGCCCTGGCTCAAGCCATAGCCGCAACGCGGGTCCACACATCGGGCCGTCTGTGGGTGGTATTTGGCTGCGGAGGCGATCGCGACAGAAGCAAGCGTGCCGCCATGGCTCGCATCGCCGAACAGTTTGCCGATCAAGTAGTGGTTACCACGGATAATCCGCGCTCAGAAGCGCCATCTGCCATCATCAACGACATCATTGCCGGGTTTTCTGGCGAGCAATACAGGGTTGAAGAGGACAGAAAGCGAGCCATCGTGTCCGCAATTGATCAAGCCAAATCCGGGGATGTCATTGTGGTTGCAGGAAAGGGTCATGAAAAATATCAGCTTGTGGGCGCAGAAACGTTTTTCTTTGATGATGTAGCGGTTGCAGCCTCTGCGTTGCAAAGCCGACAAATGTCGCTCAGCCAGAGGGGACATTGACATGCGTCTGAGCGAATTGGCGTCCCACCTGGGTGTGGAGCTGGTAGGCGGTGATTGTGATTTCACTACCGTCAGTATCGACAGTCGAACCCTGCAGCCGGGAGATCTGTTCGTCGCCATCAAAGGCGCGAACTTTGATGGGCACGACTACCTGCAGGCAGCATTGGCGGCAGGGGCCAGTGCCTGCATTTCCGAGCAGCCGCTGACTGCGTCCCGGCCTTACCTGCTGGTGGAGGACAGCGTGCTGGCGCTGGGCCGGATGGGGCAGTTGGCGCGCAAGCAGTTTCAAGGCGCGGTGCTTGCAGTCACCGGCAGCTGCGGAAAAACAACCGTCAAAGGCATGCTGCGGGAGATATTCGCAAGCCAGGGGTCGGTCATAGCAACCAAGGGCAATCTCAACAATCAAATTGGTGTGCCGCTGACACTGATGCAGCTGCAGCAACAAAAGGTAGCGGTGATTGAATTGGGCACCAACAGTCCCGGGGAAATTGGCTACCTTGCCGAGCTCATTCAGCCCGATGTGGCGCTGGTTACCAACGTGGCGGCGGTTCATATCGGCCAGTTTGCAGACCTAGACGCAATTGCCGAAGAAAAGTCTCAGGTTTACGCTCCGCTCAAAGCAGCGCAGGTTGCGGTCATCAACGGCGATGATGCTTATGCTGCGCGCTTTTTGCAAAAGACCCAAGCGTGCAAGCAGCTGGTTTTCACAACATCAGATGCCCAGCCGAGCCTCATCGACGCACACCTGCAGGCGCGGGAAATCTCGATTCAAGACGGCTTTCCCAGTTTCACACTGCACTACAGGGCCGCGGTAGTGCCCATCAAACTGCAGGTGCTTGGTCGTCACAACGTCAGCAATGCAGCGGCCGCAGCCGCCTGTGCCTTGGCTGCAGGTGCCTCGGCCGACGCAGTTCGTCAGGGGCTTGAGCGGTTTGACGGCGAAAAAGGTAGAATGCGCGGTCATCAACTGCCCGGCTTCACCCTGATCGATGATTCGTATAACGCCAATCCCAAGGCCGTCAAAGCCGCAGTGGACTTTCTGGCCGAACAGGGTGGCGCAGCGACATATCTGGTGCTGGGCAATATGGGGGAGCTGGGCTCCTACTGCAAACAGGCGCACGAGGAAGTAGGCCAATATGCACGAGAACGGCAGGTGACGGGTATTTATACCATTGGCAAAGATGCCGCACTCGCGGCAAAAGCGTTTGGTGCGGGCGGCCGTGCCTTCGACACCAAGGCGGAGCTGGTTGATTCCATTGCGCCCTGTCTGCGCGACAACGCGACGGTGCTGGTGAAGGGGTCACGCAGCGCCCGAATGGAAGATGTGGTAGATGCGCTACGCGCAGCGGGAGCCACTGCATGTTAGTGTGGTTAGCGCAATTTCTGCAGCAATACATCAGTGGCTTTTCCGTCGTGCAGTATCTGACGCTGCGTGGCATCCTGGGCGTACTGACGGCACTGGGCATTTCCTTGTTGCTCGGCCCGTGGTTCATCAATAAATTAATTGAAAAGCAGGTGGGTCAATCGGTGCGCACCGACGGGCCGAAGAGCCATCTGAGCAAGCAGGGCACGCCGACCATGGGCGGAGCACTACTGCTGTTTGGCATAATCATCAGCGTCTTTCTCTGGTCGGATTTGAGCAATCGCTTTGTGCAGGCGGTCCTGTTTATCACCATCGTTTATGGCGCCGTCGGTTGGGTAGATGACTACCGGAAGGTCATCGAGAAAAACTCGCGCGGCCTGCCGGCCCGCTGGAAATACTTCTGGCAATCCTTAGCCGGCCTTCTAGTGGCCGGCTTTCTTTTTTATTACGCTGAAAGCCCGGTCGAAACCACACTCTACGTGCCGTTTTTCAAAAACGTAGGCTTTGAGCTTTCCTGGGGGTACATTCTGTTGGTGTACCTGGTGGTGGTGGGAGCCAGCAATGCAGTCAACCTCACCGATGGGCTCGATGGCCTGGCTATCATGCCCACGGTTATGGTGGGGTCTGCCCTGGGCATCATTGCCTACCTTGTCGGCAACGCCAAGTTTGCCGAGTACTTGAATATTCCCTATGTGGCAGGCACCGGAGAACTGGTGGTCTTCTGCGGCGCCCTCGCAGGTGCAGGCCTGGGCTTTCTGTGGTTCAACACCTATCCGGCACAGGTTTTCATGGGCGACGTCGGTGCCTTGGCGCTGGGTGGTGCGCTGGGTGTTGTGGCGGTCGCTGTGCGTCACGAAATCGTTTTTTTCATTATGGCCGGTGTATTTGTAATGGAAACCGTATCGGTCATATTGCAGGTTGCTTCCTTCAAGCTCACTGGTAAACGCATTTTTCGAATGGCGCCAATACACCACCACTTCGAACTAAAAGGCTGGCCGGAGCCGCGCGTCATTGTGCGCTTCTGGATCATTACTGTCATGCTGGTACTGGTGGGGCTTGCCACCTTGAAGCTCCGTTAATTATGTCAACTCTGATTGCCAGCACAGAAAACATCCTGATCGTCGGCCTGGGCGTGACCGGCTTGTCTGTCGCTCGCTACCTGAGCAAACAGGGCAAGCCGTTCACAGTCGCCGACGAGCGTCTGCAACCGCCAATGCTCAGTCAGTTGCAGGCAGACATGCCCGGCGCGCGGTTGCTGCTGGGCCCGTTTCAGTTTGCCGACTGGGCCCACTTCAGCCGCATTGTTCTAAGCCCAGGCGTACCGCGCTCTCATCCGGCTATTGTGCAAGCCATCGCGGCCGGCATTGCGGTAGTGGGCGACATAGAGTTGTTTCTGCTGGAGGCGCGCGCACCTGTCGTGGGCATCACCGGGTCAAATGGCAAGACCACCGTGACCACACTGGTTGGTGCAATGGCGGAGGCCTCTGGTCTGCAGGTGAAGGTTGGCGGCAATATTGGTACGCCGGCTCTGGATTTGCTGGATGATTCCTGCCAGCTGTATGTCTTGGAACTCTCAAGCTTTCAGCTTGAGAGTATCGGCAAGCTGAATGCGCAGGTCGCGTGCATTTTGAATATCTCGGCAGACCATATGGACCGCTACCCCAATTTGCAGTCCTACGTCATGGCCAAACAACGTATTGCGTTCGGCGCAAAGCGGATGGTTGTCAATCGGGCGGATGTTTTAACACAACCGCCTTTACCTGATAGCGTACCGGTCACCAAGTTTGGCCTGGGCGCTCCCGATCTAAAAGACTACGGAGCGCTGACCCAGTCTGGGGACGTCTGGATAGCCCGCGGTCTGCGGCCCTTGCTGCCGGCAAAAGAGTTAAAAATACGCGGCAGCCACAATATTCTCAATGCGCTGGCTGCGCTGGCCATTGCCGAGGCGGCTGGAATTGCGGAGGCGGCGGCGCTTGACGCGCTGCGCAGTTTCACCGGTCTGCCGCACCGCTGCCAGTGGGTGGCCAATGTCGAGGGGGTGGACTTCGTCAATGACTCAAAGGCCACCAACGTCGGTGCCGTCAGCGCGGCACTCCAGGGCTTGGCTGCACCGGATAGCGCTATCATTCTGATTGCCGGCGGCGACGGAAAGGGCGCTGATTTCAGTCAGCTTGGCAATGTGATAGCGGATCATGTCAACACTTTGATCACCATTGGCGCCGATGGGCCGGCCATTGCCAGGGCCTGCGAAGGGCGGCTACCGGTGCAACATTGCTCGTCACTGTCAAAGGCGGTGCAGGCCGCGTTCTTGGCCGCAACCCCAGGCGATCTGGTATTGCTGTCACCCGCTTGTGCAAGCTTCGATATGTTCAAGAATTACGAGGACCGCGGCGAGCAATTCATCCACGCAGTGGAGGCATTGCAATCATGCTGACGGCAGGGCTGAGACAACCCTGGACCACCGCATCCATGCCTCAATTGGACTGGACGCTGTTTTTTGTGTCTCTGGCTCTGGTTTCTTTCGGCTTGGTCATGGTGGCGTCCGCCTCCGTCGATTTTGCCGCTGAACACTACAACGACCCCTGGTTTTTTGCCAAGCGACACGCAATATTTCTGGGGTTGGGGCTGATTGCCGCAGCAGCGGTCTTCGCACTGCCGGTGTCTGTGTGGAACCGCTATGCCATAGTGCTTTTGTTTGGCGGCCTGCTGTTGTTGACCATCGTTTTGGTGCCGGGGGTGGGCAAGACCGTCAACGGCGCCCGGCGCTGGATCTCGTTGGGCGGCTTTTCCATTCAAGCATCCGAGGTTGCAAAATTCTGTTTCATCGTATTTTTTGCCAGTTTCCTGGCGCGCAGGATCGACGAGTTTCGCAATAGTTGGTCCGCTTTTTTCAAATTGATAGCAATTTTGGCCATCTACGTGCTCTTGCTGCTGCTTGAACCGGACTTTGGCAGTTCAGTGGTTTTGTGCATTACGGCTGGGGCCATGATGTTTGTTGCTGGGGTGCCGCTAATTCGCTTTATCCTGCTGGGAATTGCGGGAGTGGGTGGCCTTGGACTCTTGGCGGTTATGTCTCCTTATCGTTGGCAGCGGCTGGTTACGTTTTTGGACCCATGGGCCGAGCAGTTCTCCAGCGGTTACCAACTGGTGCAGTCGCTGATTGCATTTGGACGCGGCGAATGGTTTGGGCTGGGGTTGGGCAACAGCCTGCAAAAACTTTTTTACCTGCCCGAGGCTCACACAGATTTTATCTTTGCCATAGTTGCAGAAGAACTGGGACTGGTAGGTGCGGTTTGTGTGATTGCCGCATTTGTGGTGTTGGTTTGGCGCATTTTGGCATTGGCACTCAAAGCCAATCGAAAGCAGCAGCCGTTTGTGGCCTTCGTGGCGGTGGGGGTTGGTGTACTCTTCGCGGCGCAGGCGTTCATCAATATGGGCGTTGCCTCCGGTTTGCTGCCCACCAAGGGGCTTACATTGCCATTTATCAGTTCCGGCGGAAGCAGTCTCATTGTTAGCTGCTCGTTTATTGCATTGTTGTTGCGTATGGATTGGGAGATGAACAATGAGCCCTGACACGCGCAATAAACGGATCCTAATCATGGCGGGCGGCACGGGCGGCCATGTCTTTCCTGCACTTGCCTTGGCAAAAGAGCTGCGCAGGCGCAACTGCGAGGTGCAGTGGCTGGGCACGGACAAAGGCATAGAGGCCCGCCTGGTTCCGGCCGCCGGTATACATTTGAATACCATAGCGGTCAGTGGTGTGCGCGGCAAAGGTTGGAGCAAACTGCTACAGGCGCCACTGCACGTCAGTAAAGCCGTTGTGGAGGCCAGAAGCTTGCTCCGGCAGTTCAAGCCCGATGTCGTAGTGGGCTTGGGGGGTTACGCCGCAGGACCCGGCGGTGTGGCAGCACGATTGGCACAAATCCCCCTGATAATTCACGAGCAAAACGCCCGGCCCGGCACCACCAACAAATTGCTGGCTCGAATTGCACAGCGCGTTTTGTCCGGGTTTCCTCGGGTTTTTCCTGGTGCAGAGCATATTGGCAATCCTGTGCGAGAAGAATTTTTTGCACTGGAGGCGCCATCGCAACGCTTTGCCGAGCGCAGCGGGCCGTTGCGCCTGCTGGTTCTGGGCGGCAGTCTGGGTGCTCAGGCATTAAATGAATTGGTGCCTCGGGCGCTTGCAAATATTCCACCAGCCGAACGGCCCACAGTTCGCCATCAGACCGGTGAGCGCCATTTGGACGCCGCCAGGGCCGCATACGCAAGTTCAAGCGTTTCAGCAACAATAGAAGCCTTCATCGGTGATGTGGCCGAAGCGCTCGCCTGGGCGGACCTGGTGGTTTGCCGCTCCGGTGCGCTGACTGTGGCAGAGCTGTGTGCGGTGGGTTGTGCCTCCATTCTTGTGCCGTTCCCCTTCGCCATAGATGACCATCAGACGGCCAATGCTCAGTGGCTGGTCGAGAATGGCGCTGCGTTGATATACCAGCAGAAAGACCTCGACGCCCATCGGTTGACCCAACTATTGAATTCCTTTGCGCTGGACCGGCCCAAGTTGCAACTTATGGCTGCCAAGGCCCATGGTTTGGCGAAACAGGACGCAGCCCTACGCTTTGCCGATATTTGCCTGGAGACCACTCGTGCTTAGATCCGACGTTTATCAAGTACCGGAGATGCGCCGGATCCGCAAAATTCACTTCGTCGGCATTGGCGGAGCGGGCATGAGTGGCATCGCGGAAGTATTGCTGAATCAAGGCTACGAAATTTCCGGGTCCGACATCAAACCTTCAACCGTCACCCAGCGTCTGACGGAGTTGGGCGCGACAATTTTCATCGGACATCACCAAGACAACATTGCCGGTATCGATGTGGTCGTCAATTCCAGTGCCATCGACGGCACCAATCCGGAAATTGTCGCAGCCAAAGCTCTGCGCATACCCGTGGTCAGACGGGCGGAAATGCTGGGCGAACTGATGCGCTACCGGCACGGGATTGCAGTGGCCGGCACGCACGGCAAGACCACCACAACCAGCCTTATTGCGTCCGTTTTTGCAGCCGGCAATCAGGACCCCACCTTTGTGATTGGCGGTCTACTGAATGCCGCAGGTACTAATGCCGGATTGGGTGAAAGCCACTACCTGGTAGCCGAAGCAGACGAAAGCGACGCCTCTTTCCTGCACTTGCAGCCAATGGTTGCTGTGGTGACCAATATCGACGCCGATCATATGGATACCTACGGTGGCGACTTTGCCAATTTGAAGCAGGCCTTTGTCGAATTCCTGCACAATTTGCCTTTCTATGGTTTGGCTGTAGTCTGTGGTGACGATCCCGTTGTCACCGAGCTTTTACCCACCATTGGTAGAACGGTAATTACCTACGGTTTTGCAGACAACAGTGACTATCGCGCCGTTGATGTGGTTCAGCACGGCAAAACCCAGCGCTTCAAAATAACCCGCCCCAACGGCCAGCCGCCCCTGCCGGTTTTCTTGAACCTGCCGGGACTGCACAATGTGCTCAATGCCACGGCGGCGGCGGCCGTTGCCTGCGAAGAGGGGCTGCCGGATGATGCGATCCAGGCGGGCCTTGCCGAATTTCTGGGTGTGGGACGCCGCTTTCAGATTTACGGCGAGTTCGATATTGGCCGCGGCAACCCGGTCATGTTGGTTGACGATTACGGTCACCACCCGCGGGAAGTGGCGGCCATAGTCGCCGCCGTCCGCGCGGGCTGGCCCGCGCGCCGACTGGTAATGATTTACCAGCCGCACCGCTACACCCGAACGCGCGATCTTTTTGAAGATTTTGTGGAGGTGTTGTCTTCTGTAGATCAACTGGTACTGCTTGAAGTTTACAGTGCCGGAGAAAGTGTCATCCCCGGCGCGGACGGAAGAGCATTGAGTCGTAGCATCCGCACCCGCGGCGGGATTGACCCTATCTTTGTAGACGATTTTGAATCTGTGCCCAAGGTTTTGCGCACTATTCTGCAAGGCGGAGATATTGTCATAACACAAGGTGCGGGCAATGTCGGCACTCTGGCCGGTATCCTGGCAAAAACATTGGAAAATGAAGGGGCTGAAGCCAATGACCAACATTGAAGCAGATTTGGCCCAGCGACTGGGCCGGGTGGCCGTGCTTTACGGCGGGCAGTCATCCGAGCGCGAGATATCCCTGCAAAGCGGCAGAGCGGTCATTGACGCGCTACAGCAAGCGGGGGTCAATGTGATACCCGTGGATGTCACCGACAGCGCCATAGACGACATCTTGGCCGCCAAGGCAGACCGTGCCTTCATTGCCTTGCACGGTGCGGGAGGCGAAGACGGAAAAGTCCAGGCGTTGTTGGAGTTTTTGAACTTACCTTATACCGGCAGCGGTGTGGCTGCCTCCGCCCTGTGTATGGATAAACTGCGAACCAAACAGCTATGGAACGGCGTGGGCTTGCCAACCCCCGCATACTTTGTTTTGCGCGAAGATACCGACTGGCGCTCATCGCTGACAGCGCTGGGTGGTAAGGCCGTCGTGAAGCCTGTGCATGAAGGTTCCAGTATTGGCATTGCGCTGTGCGATTCTCCCGAGACATTGGCTCAAGCGTATTTTGCTGCACACACTTTGGATTCCGTTGTCATTGCAGAGCGGTACATTGCCGGGGCGGAATATACCGTGGCGGTGCTCGACGGCGAATCGCTCCCCCCTATACGCCTGGAAACCAGCAACACCTTCTACGATTTCAATGCCAAATACGAGTCCGACGACACGCGTTACCATTGTCCTTGTGGCCTTGAAACAAACAAAGAAGCACAACTTAAGCAATTGGCTCTGGATGCATTCGATGCCGTCGGTGCTGCAGGCTGGGGGCGGGTTGATGTGATGGCGAATTCGCAGGGAGAGTTCTTCCTGCTTGAAGTCAATACCGTACCGGGCATGACCAGTCACAGTTTGGTGCCCATGGCGGCCCGTGCGGCGGGACTAAGCTTTGCCGATCTGACACTGGCAATCCTGCGGCAAACTCTGGACTAAACAATGGCCAATACGGCAGGACACCCCAGAGGCGATCGAAACAAAAAGCCACCGGGCAAGTCTTCCAAATCCAGACGCGCGTGCGCATCGAAGCTTGAACCGAAGAAGCAATCCTTACCTAGGCTGCAGGTTTTGACGCAGATTTTGGGATGGATTTTGGCAGTGGTGCTCATTGTAGGGGTCGTAATTCTCATTGTTTGGCTTAAACCGCAAGATATTTTAAAAAAAATTACAAATAGACCCATTGAAAGCGTACAAATTGATGGCGAATTTCTATACTTGAGCAGGCAGCGTACAGAAGAAGCAATTGTGGGTTATATCGACGGCGGTTTCCTGCAGTTGGATATCAATACACTCAAGGAGCGGCTCGAACTCAATCCTTGGGTGGATCGCGTTTCTGTTGCCCGCTTGTGGCCAGATGTTCTCCGAATAACAATAATCGAGCAGCAACCCATTGCTCGATGGGGGTCGGAAGGCTTTTTGAATATGCGCGGGGACATCGTGTTCGTAGAGGACAACGACAAGCTCCAGTCGCTGCCGCTGTTGTTCGGCAACAACCGGTACGCCAAGCAGGTCATGCAGCAGTATCTGTTCATTGCCAAGTTGATGGGGAGCAATGCCGGGGCGCTGACCACTGTGCAATTGGATGAAACCATGTCCTGGACACTGGAATTTGACAATGATCTGATCGTGCGCCTGGGCCGGGAGCAGGTACTGGAAAAATTGCAACACCTGGTGGCTGCCAGTCGCGGCGCCTTGGCAGGCCGAATCGCAGACATCAAGACCATTGATATGCGCTACACCAACGGATTTTCAGTGGCGTGGAAAGAAGAAGATGAGCAACAACCGCTTACCTGGAGTCTGGAGTAGCAGCGGGTGGCTCAAGACAACGTTTTTTATCAACACTTACCGGTTCAAGTTAGAGTGAAACAATAGAATGGCGCAATCAGGTGGGACCAGGATGATCGTTGGGTTGGACATTGGAACGTCCAAGGTGGTGGCTATTGTTGGCGAGGTCTCTGCTGACGGCGGCCTCTCGGTTGTGGGCATCGGGTCCCACAAATCGAACGGCCTTAAGAAGGGCGTGGTCGTCAATATCGACTCGACCGTTCAGTCAATCCAGCGGGCAGTGGAAGAGGCCGAGCTGATGGCGGGGTGTCAGATCCACTCTGTCTACGCAGGCATTGCAGGCAGCCATATTCGCTCCTTGAATTCCCACGGCATCGTGGCAATCAAGGATAAAGAGGTCTTTCCGCAGGACATTGAACGCGTTATAGATGCGGCGCAAGCCGTGGCCATTCCTGCGGACCAGCGCATCCTGCATATCCTGCCACAGGAGTACGTGATTGACGACCAGGAAGGGGTCAAGGAACCCTTGGGTATGTCGGGTGTCCGTTTGGAGGCCAAGGTTCACCTGGTGACCTGTGCGGTCAACGCTGCGCAGAACATAGAAAAGTGCATTCGTCGCTGTGGGCTGGAGGTGGAGGACATCATTCTGGAGCAGCTGGCGTCCAGCTATGCCGTACTAACAGAGGACGAGAAAGAGCTGGGCGTTTGCATGGTCGATATTGGCGGCGGCACCACCGACATTGCCGTCTTTTACGACGGCGCCATCCGTCATACGGGCGTAATCCCTATTGCAGGTGATCAAGTCACCAATGATATTGCCATGGCGCTGCGCACACCCACGCAATACGCCGAAGAAATAAAAATCAAGTACGCCTGCGCGCTGGCCAAACTGACCGGTGCGGAGGAAACCATCAAGGTACCCAGCGTTGGTGACCGGCCCCCACGCGACCTGTCCCGCCAGGCATTGGCCGAAGTGGTAGAGCCTCGATACGATGAGCTCTTCACACTCATTCAGGCGGAGCTGCGTCGCAGCGGCTTTGAAGATATGCTGCCAGCGGGCATTGTACTCACTGGCGGCACATCCAAAATGGAAGGCGTTGTGGAGCTGGCTGAAGAAATTTTTCACATGCCGGTGCGGCTGGGGGCACCGCAGTCGATCAAAGGACTCAAGGACATTGTCGACAACCCGGTTTACTCGACGGGTGCAGGCTTGCTTTTATATGGAATGAAACAACAGGGAGTTCACAAGCAGACAGCACAAGACGATTCGGAAGGGCTTCTGGCCCGATGTAAAAGCTGGTTTCAGCGAAACCTATAGTACCAAATTTGTAGATCACACCAAACAGAACGCGAATGTATCTGGGGAACACAAGGGGAATTGCCATGTTCGAGCTAGTCGATAATCTGCCACAAACCGCCATCATCAAAGTTGTTGGTATCGGGGGCGGCGGCGGTAACGCCGTCAGACACATGATCAACAATGAAATAGAGGGGGTGGACTTCATCTGCGCCAACACCGATGCACAGGCCCTGAAAGACATAGATGCCCGAACGGTGCTGCAGTTGGGCAGTTCCATGACCAAGGGGCTGGGAGCAGGTGCCAACCCCGAGATTGGCCGGCAAGCGGCAATGGAAGACCGGGACCGCATAGCGGAGCTGCTGAGCGGTGCGGATATGGTGTTCATCACCGCCGGTATGGGCGGCGGCACTGGAACCGGTGGCGCCCCGGTAGTGGCTGAAGTCGCCAAAGAACTTGGCATACTCACGGTTGCCGTGGTAACCAAGCCCTTCCCCTTCGAGGGCCGCAAGCGCATGGCTGTGGCGGAAGAGGGCATCAAACAGCTGAAGGACCGTGTGGACTCGTTGATCACTATTCCCAACGAAAAATTGCTGGAGGTACTGGGCAAGTCCACAAGCCTGTTGGAAGCCTTCAAGTCTGCAAACGACGTCCTGTTGGGTGCAGTGCAGGGTATCGCCGACCTTATCATTCGCCCAGGTATGATCAACGTGGACTTTGCCGATGTGCGAACCGTTATGTCTGAGATGGGCATGGCCATGATGGGTAGCGGTTGCGCCCGCGGCGACAATCGTGCGCGCGAAGCGGCTGAAGCCGCTATTCGCAGCCCGCTTCTGGAAGATGTGAACCTGCAGGGCGCCCGAGGCATTCTCGTTAATATTACCGCCGGCATGGACCTGACTCTGGGTGAATTTACCGAAGTGGGTGACATCGTGGAAGAGTTTGCCTCTTCAGAGGCGACGGTTGTGGTCGGCACGGTCATCGACCCGAACATGACCGACGAACTGCGCGTGACCGTGGTGGCCACCGGCCTGGGGGACCGCGAACCTGCGCGGGCAGCAACACCGGCCAAAAAGGTGATCGACAACACCCGCACCTCCGATGGCGGGTTGAATTACGCTGTGCTGGATAAACCCACCGTGATGCGTACCAGCAAGCCCAGCAGCCCAGGGCATCGTTCTGTGGAAACCAACAAAGACAAAGACATGGAGTATCTGGACATCCCCGCATTTTTGCGACGGCAGGCCGACTGATACCGTTTGTATCTATCGCTTAAAGGGAGAGGATCCGCTGTGACTGTGCAGCACTGCCTGGGGCTGTTCAGGTAGGATTCATCTCCTGCGCGCATAATCTCGATACCCGCTGTACGCGTCTTGGGGAAGCGTGCTGCGGGAACCGGAAAGGGCTGCAGCTACCACTTTTAGATGAAGTAATCAATGATCAAGCAAAGAACATTAAAAAACGAGATTCGGGCAACGGGCGTGGGCTTGCATACCGGGCGCAAAGTCATGCTGACCTTGCGTCCTGCACCCATCAATACAGGCATCGTGTTTCGTCGCGTCGACCTGGAACCGGTAGTGGAGATAGAAGCCAAGGCTGAAAACGTCGGCGACACCACACTGTCAACCAGCTTGGTGTCCGGTGGCGTGCGAGTATCCACTGTAGAGCACCTTTTGTCGGCCATGGCTGGGTTGGGACTCGACAATGCTTATGTGGAGCTGACGGCGGATGAAGTGCCCATTATGGACGGCAGCGCAGGTCCGTTTGTGTTTCTCATTCAGTCCGCCGGCATTCAGGAGCAAAATGCGCCCAAGCGGTTCATCCGCATCAAGAAGAAGGTCACCGTGCAACAGGGGGAAAAAACGGCCAGTTTCCTGCCGTTCGACGGGTTCAAGGTCTCCTTCGAGATCGGGTTCGATCACCCTGTGTTCCGCGACCACACGCTCAGTGCGTCTGTCGACTTCTCCAGCACATCATTCATCAAGGAGATCTCCCGCGCCAGAACCTTCGGCTTTATGCACGAGATCGAGCATCTTCGATCCCTGGGGCTGGTTCAGGGCGGTAGCGTCAACAACGCCATCGTGATTGACAAGTACCGCATCCTCAACGAAGACGGCCTTCGTTACGATGACGAGTTCGTCAAACACAAGATTCTGGACGCTGTGGGTGATCTTTATCTGCTGGGCTACAGCCTCATCGGCGAGTTCCGGGCATTCAAATCAGGGCACGGTTTGAACAACCAGTCCATTCGCGCACTGATGAGCCAAAAGGATGCCTGGGAAATGGTCACCTTTGAAAACGAGGAAGATCTAGTACCGGTTGTTTATGCCAGGCCCCTCGCTGTAAGTTAAACCTTTTTCTCATTTTGAAAAGCCCAAGTCGCTCAATACTTCATAAGCATTGCGCTTTCCTTGCGGTCTATGCCATATTCGGCCACTGATCAAGTGGCTGATGTCAGGCCCTGCCTTGTACAGCACCCCCTTTTTGGTCTAAATATTTAAGAGGCCGTGTCGTCCCGCTGCAGCTGTATGGGCCGTGGGGGATGAGTGCTCGTGTAAGAGACAAAACCTTGCGGGGCGCCGTCAGATACTGGATGTCTGCACGGCAAGCAGCGGGCAGCCAAAATTTCGGAAGCTTTCCCAAGTGCTCGAGCGTCACTTGCTGCCGGTGCGCAGCAATCCAATTCCGGCCAACGATTGAGCAGCAGTGGGTCGAACTGAGGCAATTTGAATCTTGAAAATTATCCTTGTCAGCAAACGTAACGGCGAAGCGCGCACCTTTCGGGTGGGTGCGTGGGCCGGCGCTATGTTGTCGGTGTGCCTGATGTGCGTGGTCGGTGTGCCTGCCGGCGCGTATTACGCCTACCTCAAAGCGGTATCCAGCGATGTTTCCGATGTGGTAACGGCCGATATCGCCAAAGAGTGGTCCAACACGCTGGATCACCAGCACCTGCAAATTGAAGAGAGCCGGCAGCAAGCCCAGCAGCATCTGGCGGTTCTCAGTCTGCGTGTTGCCGAGCTGCAGGCGCGGCTCGTGCGCCTGGACGCACTGGGAGAGCGCCTCACCACTATGGCCAAGCTGGATGCGGGGGAGTTCGACTTCAGCCAGCCCCCGGCCATCGGCGGGCCTGAAACCGAGCTTTCCGGTGACAGCTTCACCGCGCCCGGCATCCTGAGTGTTATAGATGATGTCGCCAAGCAAATAGAAAACCGCCAGGCCCAGTTGGACACACTGGACGCGCTGCTGGTTAACCGCAAGCTTGAAAGTGAACGCTTCATTGCCGGCAGGCCAATCAAGCAGGGCTGGCTCTCAAGCCGGTTTGGGCGGCGGACAGACCCGTTCTCGGGCAAGATTGCCTGGCATAACGGAGTGGACTTTGCGGGTAAAGAAGGTTCCGATATCGTCGCTGTTGCAGCAGGCGTGGTCACCTGGTCCGGCCACCGGGGAGGCTACGGGCTGATGATTGAAATCAACCACGGCAACGGCTTTAAGACCCGCTACGCTCACGGCAAGGAAAACCTGGTAAAGGTGGGCGATGTGGTCAAAAAAGGGCAGGTCATAGGCCTGATCGGTTCTTCCGGACGCTCCACCGGCCCACACGTTCACTTCGAAGTTTACAAGAACGGCCGTGCCGTTGACCCCTCTTCCTATATCCATCGCGCCAGCCGCTAAATCCCTCAGAACCTTCGCCGATGTGCGAAGGTCTATTTAACACCTCGTCCATCTCCTTTAAGATGCAGTCCTTCATTTCAATGTGGGCCTGATTCAGGAATATCTAACCGCCATGATTGCAAAACTCGCACGAACCATGTTCGGGTCCAAAAACGACCGCGAACTGAAACGCATGGGCAAGTTGGTTGCAAAAATCAACGCACTCGAAGAGCAAACCAAGGCACTATCAGACGAGCAGCTAAAAGCCAAGACCGGCGAATTTCAGCAGCGCTTCCAGCAAGGTGAGTCCCTGGATCAGTTGCTTCCAGAAGCTTTTGCCGTCTGCCGGGAAGCCAGTCAGCGGATAATGGGCATGCGCCACTTTGATGTGCAGCTCATTGGTGGCATGACCCTGCACGAAGGCCGCATCGCAGAGATGAAGACCGGGGAGGGTAAGACCCTGGTGGCAACACTCGCCACCTATCTCAACGCCATCTCGTCGGCGGGCGTACATATTGTGACCGTCAACGACTACCTGGCCAATCGCGACGCCAACTGGATGCGGCCTTTGTATGAAGGGCTGGGCTTGAGCGTGGGGGTGATCATGTCGCAGCAGCCGCAAGAGCTGAAGCGGCAGGCGTACGCCTGCGATGTGGTCTACGGCACCAACAACGAGTTTGGTTTTGACTATTTGCGTGACAACATGGTGCTGCGCAAAGAAGAGCGTGTGCAGCGGCCGCTCAATTTTGCCATTGTCGATGAGGTGGACTCCATTCTCATCGATGAGGCTCGTACACCGCTGATCATCTCTGGCGCGGCGCAGAACAGTTCAGAGCTGTATCTGTTGATGAACAGCCTTATTCCTAAGCTTCAGCTGCAGGAAGGGGATGAGGAAGAAGGCACTATCACAGGCCACTTCAAAATAGACGAGAAAACCCGTCAGGTGGAGCTCAACGAAGAAGGCCATCAACTTGTTGAGGATCTTCTGAGCCAAAACGGACTGCTCAAGGCTGGGGAGAGCTTGTATTCCGCCAGTAATCTGGGGCTTTTACACCACGTGTATACCGGCCTCAAGGCCCATAAACTGTTCCGGCGCGATGTTGACTACATCGTCGAGAATAATCAGGTCATTCTGATTGATGAACACACCGGCCGCACCATGCCGGGCCGCCGGCTCTCTGAAGGTTTGCACCAGGCGATCGAAGCCAAGGAGGGGGTGAACATTCAAAGCGAAAGCCAGACGCTGGCATCGACCACCTTCCAGAACTACTTCCGTTTATACAACAAGCTTGCCGGCATGACGGGCACGGCAGATACCGAAGCGGTTGAGTTTCGCCAGATCTACGGTCTGGATGTGGTGGTCATCCCCACCAACCGGCATATTCAGCGCCAGGACCATAACGATCTGGTGTTCCTGTCCATTGAAGACAAATACGACGCCATCGTTGCCGAAGTCAAACGCATTCAGGAGGCAAAGGCGCCGGTTCTGGTGGGCACCGCTTCGGTTGAAACGTCCGAAGAAATGTCTCGTCGATTCAAGAAAGCCGGCGTGCGCCATGAAGTCTTGAACGCCAAACACCACGCACGTGAAGCAGAAATCATTGCCCAGGCCGGTCGCCCCGGTGCGGTCACCATTGCCACCAATATGGCCGGTCGCGGCACAGACATTGTGTTGGGCGGCAACTGGGAATCCGAAATCGCTAAGCTGGATAACCCGACCCAAGCGCAGATAGACGAGATAAAAGCCAACTGGAAACAACAGCACCAGATCGTCATCGACGCCGGCGGCCTGCACATCATTGGCACCGAGCGCCACGAGTCCAGACGTATCGACAATCAGCTGCGCGGTCGCGCCGGGCGGCAGGGTGATCCGGGTGTATCGCGGTTTTATTTGTCGCTGGAAGACAACCTGATGCGCATCTTCGCGTCCGACCGGGTGCGCAAGGTAATGAGTGCGCTGGGAATGGAGAAGGGTGAGGCCATTGAGCACCGCATGGTGAGCAACGCCATTGAGACCGCTCAGCGCAAGGTGGAGGCCCGCAACTTCGATTACCGCAAGCAGGTTCTGGAGTACGACGACGTCGCCAACGACCAGCGGCGGGTCATTTACAACCAGCGCAACGAGTTGCTTGAAGAAGACAGTATCGAAGACGCCATCAGCGGCATTCGGCAAGATGTGATCGACGAGGTCATTTCGTCTTTCGTTCCACCCCAGTCGCTGGAGGAGCAGTGGGATGTGCAGGGGCTGGAGCAGACGTTGGACAAGGAGTTCGGCGTTAAGCTGCCGATCAAGCAATGGTTGGCGGACGACAAAAAACTCTACGAAGAGCCACTGCGGGCAAAAATCCTTGAGGAGATGAATAACTTCTACCAGAGCAAGGCTGCGCGCATCGGCCCGATGATCCGCACTTTGGAAAAGCAAATCATGCTCCACGTCCTGGATACGCTTTGGAAGGAGCACCTGGCCAATATGGACCACTTGCGACAGGGCATTGGTTTGCGAGCCTATGCGCAGAGAAACCCCAAGCAGGAGTATAAAAAGGAATCCTTCGAGCTGTTTCAGAAGTTGCTGAACAACCTCAAACACGAAGTCACGCAAGTGCTCTTCCGCGTCGAACCCATCACCCCAGAACAGATGCAGGCAATGGAGCAAAAGCAGCGGGACGAGGCAGAGGCTTCACGGCGCAGTCAGGTGGCGCAGCACGAACAGCTGAGTGCGCTGGGCGAGCCCGGTGCGAGCGAGCCCGAAAAGCCCTCCACTTTTGTTCGTGAGCAAAGCAAAGTGGGCCGCAACGAGCCTTGCCCCTGTGGATCGGGTAAGAAATACAAAGCATGTCACGGCAAGCTGGCCTGAGGTGACGTCCATGAATACGAGCAAATTGATTTGGCCTGACGTCAAAGCCGTAGACGGTGTACGCCTAGGCGTAGCCAGTGCCGGAATCAAAAAGATAGGGCGCAAAGACATTGTTTTGTTCGAGATAGAGGAGGGCGCATGTGTCGCCGGCGTCTTTACTCAAAATGCCTTTGCGGCGGCTCCCGTTATTGTGGGGCGCGAGCATTTGCAGCGTGGTGATATTCGTTACCTGCTGATCAACTCCGGCAACGCCAATGCGTGTACTGGCGAGAAAGGATTGCGGGACACTCTCTTTTGCTGCAAGACAGTAGCCGAGAGAGCTGCTGTGTCGGAGCGACAGGTAGTGCCCTTTTCCACCGGTGTGATCGGCGAATTCCTGCCTGTTGACAAGATTGCCACAGCCTTGCCAGAAGCTTTCAGTGACCTGCGGGTGGATGGCTGGCGCAGCGCGGCTGAAGCCATCATGACTACTGACACGGCGGCCAAGGGCGCCTGTGCGCAGTTCGTCTTTGACGGCGAAACCATCACCGTGTCCGGCATTGCCAAGGGTGCAGGCATGATTCGGCCCAACATGGCCACCATGCTTGCCTTTT
Source organism: uncultured Cellvibrionaceae bacterium (assembly GCA_964399955.1). Lineage (GTDB taxonomy): Bacteria > Pseudomonadota > Gammaproteobacteria > Pseudomonadales > Cellvibrionaceae > CAYNST01. The sequence continues at coordinate 42,026 of CAYNST010000016.1, forward strand.
TGGCTACGGATGCCGTGGTTGCGCAACCCGTCCTGGATAGGCTGGTCAAGTACGCTGCCGACCGGTCTTTAAACCGCATCAGTATCGACGGCGACACATCCACCAATGACGCCTGCATGCTTATAGCCACAGGTCGCTCGGGCTTGCCAATGATCACTGAGGCGGCGGGGGAACTTCACAATATGCTGCAGGCGGCGGTGGTGGAGGTTATGCAACACCTGGCCAAGTCAATCGTGCGGGATGGCGAAGGTGCCACAAAATTTGTCAGTATCGAAGTGGAGGGCGGCCACACCGGCAGCGAGTGTCTGCAAGTCGCCTATGCTATTGCCCACTCTCCGCTTGTCAAGACGGCACTCTATGCTTCGGATGCCAATTGGGGGCGCATTATCTGTGCCATTGGGTATTCCGGCCTTTCAAAGCTGGACACCACCCAGATCCGGCTTTGGCTGGACGAAGTATTGGTGGTAGAGGGCGGTTGCCGCGCGGCGAGCTACACTGAGCAGGCCGGCTCCGCAGTGGTTGCAAAGAATGAATTTGTGCTTAAGGTTGACTTGGGGCGCGGGCACTGTCGTGAAACCGTTTGGACCTCGGATCTGTCGCACGATTACGTCAGCATCAATGCCGACTACCGCAGCTAAGTCAGCCGTGCCCATGCTGCACGTGGCCGTAGGGGTGGTATTAAACGCAGTCGGCGATGTGCTGATTGCCCATCGGCCCGCGCACAAGCACCAGGGTGGCCTTTGGGAGTTCCCAGGCGGCAAGGTCGAGCCGGGCGAATCCGTGCAGCAGGCCTTGCGGCGGGAGCTGAAAGAAGAGTTGGCCATTGATGCGGGTGACATTCAGCCGCTGATCAAGATCAATCATGATTACGGTGACACCCGGGTATTGCTGGATGTTTGGCGAGTGACCGGGTTTTCGGGCGCACCCCGGGGCTCCGAGGGGCAGGCCATTCGTTGGGTGCCACTGTGCAAACTCTGCAACTATGATTTCCCGGCTGCCAATAGATCCATTGTTCAGGCTTTGCTCCTGCCCGACACCGTAGCGGTAACTGGCGAATTTGCAGATCTACAGGATCTCCGCTTTCGCCTCCAGCGCGCTGTACACCGAGGCGCAGGCATGGTTTATCTGCGACTTGCCTCAGGCGACACCCGTGCCGCCGATGCCTGTCGGGTCGCCCAGCAGGTGTGCCGTGACTCAAATGTTCTGCTGTGTGTCAATCCGGACATCTCCAGCTTCTGCGATGGTTCTGTGGGTGTGCATCTCCAATCCCACCAGTTGATGTCGACCGCATCGCGCAACGTGTACCCACAGCAGAGAGTGGGAGCATCCTGCCATAGTGTCGCCGAGTTGGCGCAGGCCGTAGCGCTTGGCCTTGAATACGTATTTCTGTCGCCGGTGCGTGCCACGCCTTGTCATGAGACTGCCGAGACGCTGGGCCTGGAGGAGTTTGCCGCCCTGATCGCAGGGCTACCCGTGCCTGTATACGCACTGGGCGGGCTTGAACCGGACGATCTCAATCAGATCCAGCTTGCTGGCGGACGCGGTATTGCGGCAATCCGCGCGTTCTGGGACTGAATAAGTTGGGTGGAATATGCGCGGTTTGTGTGGATAACAACCACTGCTAAATTATTTGAAAAAAGGTGTTGCAACGCCCGCTCAACTGAGTAGAATGCGCGCCTCACCAACGGGATGAACCAGCCGCAAGGCGGGCAAAATCGGAAAGTGAAGCAAGCAGAAAAAAAGGCTTGCAAAGCAAAAAAAGCGCTATATAATGCGCGCCTCACCAAGCGGTGAAGCCAAGATCCCAAGCGATCTGGCGCTG
>CAYNST010000017.1:0-3113 GCA_964399955.1 uncultured Cellvibrionaceae bacterium
AATGCCGGCCTGTCACGCCGGAGGTCGCGGGTTCGAGCCCCGTCCGGTCCGCCAAACACGAAAAAGCCCCTTATCGGGGCTTTTTTTGTTTTCGCCACCCGCCAGTTTGCCCCTGTCAAAATATCTGTAACTATCCAGCTCACGCCCAAAGTTGCTTAAGGCTGCGTTTTTCGCCTAGTTCTGCGCGCAACCTGAACAGTCACGGCATGTATTGAGCGCTGACCAATACGTTGGAAAACGGTTAGCGGCCAATGCCACCCGCTTTCCTCTAAAAATTAAACCTCAAAGGCGTCTGCCAACCAACGCTTGGTTAGATTGCCATAGGCGTCCACCCGGCGATCGCGCAAATAGGGCCACATTCTGCGCACCTGCTCGGACCTGGCCATATCCAGCTCTGCACAGAATGCGCCCTCGCCTTCGGCTTCGGCTATAACCAGAAGCTCACCCTGCGGCCCGGCAATGAAACTGCTGCCCCAGAACTCGATTCCTTCGCCCTCACCACCGGCAGAAAGCTCAAAGCCGGTGCGGTTGGCGACCAGCACGGGAATGCCGTTGGCAATGGCATGACTGCGCTGAATGGTAATCCACGCCTGCTGTTGACGGGTTTGCTCCTCTACGGAGTCTTCAGGGTCCCAGCCGATCGCCGTGGGATAGATGAGCATATCGGCACCGGCCAGCGCCATCAACCGAGCAGCCTCTGGATACCATTGATCCCAACACACCAGCACTCCCAGTTTGCCAAAGCGGGTGGCAACCGGTTTGAAGCCCTGAAGTGCACCCTCTGCATCGCCGGGCGTAAAATAAAATTTTTCATAGAAGCCGGGATCGTCCGGGATGTGCATCTTGCGAAAAATGCCCACACGCCCCTGGCCGCCGTCAATCACCTGTGCCGTGTTGTGATAAAGTCCTGCCGCTCGCTTTTCAAATTGAGACAGCACAATGACAATATCCAGTTCTTCCGCAAGCTCCAGGCAGCGCTGAAACGTGTAGCCGTCCAAGGGCTCCGCCAGGTCAAAAAAACCGGGCGACTCAACTTGACAGAAATAAAGACTGGCGTGCAGCTCCTGCAGTACAATCAGCTCTGCGCCGTCAGCTACAGCGTTGCGCACCAGTTGCTCGGTACGATCAAGATTGCTTTGTTTGTCGTTACTTTCTATGGCTTGCTGAATTACGGCGGCTACAACACTCGCGGGCATGATTCCCCTCACTATGAATGTGCCAAACTGGCAATTTGCATGGTTGCACAGTGCAGACTGCCGTGCTGCTCCAACAGAGCCTCACAGCGCACCGGTACAATTTGCTTGGACTTGAAGGCCGCAGTGAGAACCTCCAGCGCCACCTCGTCTTCAGGCACCCCATAGACAGGAACCAGTACTGATTGGTTCACTATCAAAAAGTTTGCATAGGTGGCGGGAAGTGGACGGCCGTCAATGGCACTGCAAATTACTGGCGACGGCAGCTCAAAAGCCCGCCAGTTGCGGCGCGCGACGATATCCATAACCTGTTGATGCAGGCGCCGGAGCACCGCCGCATCCAGGTGCTGCTCATTGCGCCCGGCATAGACCAGAGCATCGGCTTCAGCAAAACGGACGATGGTGTCAATGTGCCCGTCGGTGTCGTCGCCAGTCAAGGTGACATCGCTCAGCCACTCAATATCCTGCACCCCCAGCAGCCGCATCAGCGTTTCAGCCACAGCGTCACGAGTCAAGCTGGGGTTTCTGCGCTCATCCACCACACAATCGGCGTTGAGGAGCAAAGTCTTACCATTGGTTTCTAAGGCGCCACCCTCACCTACAAACGGGTGTTTCGTCACCGGTTGACCAAGCAGGTTCTGCAAGCGTTCGGCAACCTGGTTGTCCGCCACCGCCTGGTACTTGCCGCCCCAGCCATTGAAGCTCAAGGCGATGTAGGAGCAGCCCAGAGACAAGGGCCCGTAATCTCTGACCCAGGTATCGTTGTAGTCGATATCCCGCCGCACTTGGAGCTTATGCTGGGGCAGCCCCCTCAGGTCACATTCTCGGCTGAACCAGTTGGGGTCTATGCTTGAATGCAGCAAAACCCAGACTTCGGTCACTTCGCTCAAGGTTTGCAGCATAGCGAAGTAGCAGGCATTTGCCTGATCCAGGTTGGCCTGCCAGTCGCTTTGAGGATAGGGCCAGGCCAAAACCACTGCACGAACCGGAGCCCACTCCGGCAAAAAATTTGACTTGATCATTATTTGTTCACGCATGGGGTTCAGCGGGTATAGATTGCGCGGTAGTTTAACTGAGTGGCTGCATCCTGAGGAGCATCTGCGTTGGCTGCGCCAAGATAAAGCCGACCACCGGTGTAACGCAACAGGTTGTGGCGCGGAATGGATGCCGGGGGGGCTTCCTCGTGGACGGGGATCACTTCAACAGCAAATGCTCGCACCCCGTCTTCCAGGATGCGCTCTTCACCTAGGATGAAGCGGTAGGAATTCGAAAGGGTGGCCTTCAAGTGCTGGCATTGATCATCGCTGTAATGCGACTCGGAAAAAGAAAGATGGGTAAAGGAAACCTTTAGCGTCACCCGCTGAAAGTGCGAAGCCTGGTTACTTGCAGTGCAAGCAAGACTCCACTGGCCTTGCACAGAGCGCAGTAAATTTACCTGCTTGTTGCCCGCCAGGCCGGGCTGCGCCCAGCCTGGCACCGCCCAGCAACAAAGTAATACCGGCAGGCCCCACAGAAGCCGGATCAACCCGGCCCGCCGTAGAAAATAGGTGCCATTTCTTTTTTCCAGACCGCGTCGTCCACTATGCCTACCAGCTTGTAGCGGATAATACCCTCGGCATCCACAATGAACGTCTCCGGGGCGCCATAAACCCCAAGGGCCATGACCAGCACGCCGTCCTGATCAACGGCGTTGGCAAGATACGGATTGCCGGTCTGTTGCAGCAAACGGATTGCCTTTTCAGTGTCGTCCTTGTAATTGACCCCGTAGATGGGCACACCCATCTCTGCAAGCTTCATCAGGTAGGGGTGCTCGTATTTGCATGCGGGGCACCAGGTCGCCCAAACATTCAGCAAATACGCTGTGCCCTTCATGGTCTCCGGAGTAATCTGGACGTTAGGGTCATCCAGCGACGGCAGAGA
>CAYNST010000017.1:3213-43840 GCA_964399955.1 uncultured Cellvibrionaceae bacterium
CCTTCATGGTCTCCGGAGTAATCTGGACGTTAGGGTCATCCAGCGACGGCAGAGAAAACTCCGGCACCGGCTTGCCAATAAGCACGGAGGGCAGATCGTCGGGGTTCAGGCGCAGGCCAAAAAACATCAGCGCTGACAAAAGCACAAACACGGCCAAAGGGATGAAGAGTTTTAAGCGGTTCATAGGCTCGTCATAGTTCTTCTGTCAGTGAATTAAGCGCGTACCGGCTGCACGCGCGCTGATTCGGATCCTGCCAGGGCGGGTTCCGCTTGAGTGCGCGTCTTGCGCACCCGGTAGCGTTTGTCTACCACGGCCAACAGGCCGCCCAACCCCATGAAGATGGCCCCCAACCAAATCCAGCGCACCAATGGGAAGTGATGCACTCGCATGGACCAGGCATTGTTGCCAATCCGGTCGCCCAAGGCCACAAACAGGTCTCGGGTGAAACGGCCATCAATGCCCGCCTCAGTCATGATGTTGCCCCGGTTGGAAAAGTAATTGCGCTTTTCGGGGTAGAGGGTAACCACATGTTTGCCGTCTTTGTGCACGATCACTTCGCCCACTTCGGCACTGTAGTTAACGCCGCGGGCGTTGACCACCTCAACCAGCTCAAAATCGTACCCCCCCACGTTCACCGGCGTGCCGTAGACCATGCGCACATCTTGTTGATCGGAGGTCAAGCTGTTCACACCCACACCAATTAACGCAATGGCAAAACCAATATGGGCTATCAACATGCCGTAGTAGCTGGGCGTCAGCTTGCGCGCGCCACTCCAGAAGCTGGCGCTGTTGCGGGTTTTGCGCACCCAGTCGCTAATGGACGCCAGCACCACCCAGGAGCCGATGGTCACGGTAAAGGCAACGCCCCAGCTGAAAGAGGTGAAAAACAGCGGGAACAGAAGCCCCATCAATACAGCCCCTACTGCAGGCGCGGCAAGCCACACCAACAACTTGTGCATCTGGTTTTTCTTCCAGTTCAACATGGCTCCCACGCCCATCAACAGCGCCAGCGTGCACATCAGGGGGACAAAAAACATGTTAAAAAACGGCGGCCCCACCGACAGCTTGCTGCTCCAAAGCACATCCACCACAATGGGGTACAAGGTGCCAAACAAGACCACACCGGTGGCAATGATCAGCACAATGTTATTCAGCAACAAAAAAGTCTCACGAGAGAAGAACTGAAACCCGTGCACACTGCGAATTTGCGGAACGCGAACCGCGTAAAGCAGTAGCGACCCCCCCACGACAAAACCCAGGAAGCCCAGAATGAACAAACCCCGGGTGGGGTCGGTAGCAAATGCATGCACCGAGGTAAGCACGCCGGAGCGAACAATGAAGGTACCCAACAGACTCAAGGAGAAGGTAAAAATTGCCAGCAGCAGTGTCCAGCTGCGGAACACCCCGCGCTTTTCGGTCACTGCCAGAGAATGGATAAGAGCAGTTGCCACAATCCACGGCATGAAGGAGGCGTTTTCTACCGGGTCCCAGAACCACCAGCCGCCCCATCCCAATTCGTAGTAGGCCCACCAGCTGCCCAGCATGATTCCCAGCGTCTGGAAGGCCCAGGCGGTGTTGGTCCAAGGCCGCGACCAGCGCGCCCAGGCGCTGTCCAAGCGGCCACCCAGGAGCGCCGCAATGGCAAAGGCAAAACAAACAGAAAACCCCACGTAGCCCATGTACAACATGGGTGGGTGAATGATCATGCCGATGTCCTGCAGCAGCGGATTGAGATCCGCTCCTTCACTGACCGGGTTGGGCAGCATGCGATCAAACGGGTTGGAAGTAAAAAGAATAAACAGCAGAAAGCCTACGATGATCATACCCATGACCGACAAAACCCGGGCTGTCATATCCAGCGGCAGCGCTTTGGAGAACATTGCCACCGCAAGAGTCCAGCCGGCCAGCACAAAAGCCCACAGCAGCACGGAGCCTTCATGCCCGCCCCAGACCGCAGTAACTTTATAGAAACTGGGCAGCAGCGTATTACTGTGATTGGCAACGTACTTGACGGTGAAGTCGTCGTTCAAAAATGCGTGCACCAGAACGGCAAAAGAAATCGCCACAAAAACAAAAACGCCTACAGCCAGCGACCGAGCCGACGCCATCCACAGTATCCGACCGGTAAAGGTGCCAACCAATGGCACCACCATCAGGCAGAGCGATAAAACCAGCGCCAGAATAAGCGCAAAATGTCCGTATTCAGGAACCATAATTCATACCCTTACAAGCCTCATTTTGCAGATCGGCTTCGCTCATGCTGGAGGCCACCTCGGTTGGAACATAGTTTTCGTCGTGCTTGGCCAGCACCTGTGTTGCCACAAATACGCCGTCTTCGTGCATACGCCCGGTAACCACTGCGGCCTCTCCGTCACCAAAGATGTCTGGCAGCAAACCGGTGTAAAAAACCTTGAGCCGCGCCACTCCATCGGTAATGACAAACTCTGTTTTAAGGTCATCGTCCGCAGCAATGATGCTGCCCGGGACCACGCAGCCGCCGGCGCGAATGGATTTGTTAAGTGGCGCTTCGCCGTCGACGATGGCCGACACCGAATAGAAGAAGTCGGCGAAATTGCGCATTGCATAGGTGCTCAACCCTATCACCAGGGTACTGGCCGCCACAATCAATAAAACCACGGTGAGCCGCTGCTTTCTGGCCGGATGCATAGGTTACTCCTCTGATGTCTGATGCTGCCGCAGGGCACTGCGCTGCGCGAGAATGCGCTGCTCGCGGATAAACCGCTTGCGCTGAAGCCGAGGTAAAACAATCAACCCCAGCAGTGCCAGGAAGGTTACTGCGTAACAACTCCACACGTAGGGGCCGTGGCCGTCCATCCACAGGAACGATTGTAAGTCGGGAAATCGAAAGGCCATATTCATTATTTGGCTCCTTGCAGCACAAGGGCACGCACCCAGTTGGTTTTCTGCTCTCGCCGCAGAATTTCCAGGCGGGTCTTTTCCAGCAACGCCCAGGCGTAAAAAACGTAAAACCCCACAATCATGACCAGCAAGGGGTAGCCCATGCTGGCGTTAATGGCCGAGCCGCCGGTAAATTTGATGGTTGCGGGTTGATGCAGTGTGTACCACCAGTCAACCGATTTATAGATGATGGGAATATTGACCATGCCCACCAGTCCCAATACAGCACTGGTTTTGTCCGCTGACTCTTGGTTACTGTAGGCCTGCTGCAAGGCGATAATGCCCAGGTATAAGAGCAACTGCACGAACATGGACGTAATGCGTGCGTCCCAGACCCAATAGGCACCCCAGGTGGGCTTGCCCCACACGGCGCCGGTAAACAGCGCAACAAAGGTCAAAATGGCGCCAATGGGTGCCGCGCATTTCATAACCATGAAGCTAAGTTTCATGCGCCAGATCAGCCCGATGGCGCCGGCGATGGCCATGGCGTAATAACCGGCCATAGAGAGAACTGCTGCAGGTACATGGATATAGATGATACGCGCGCTGTTGCCCTGCTTGGCTTCGGAGGGTGCAAAGCCCAGGCCCCACGCCGAGCCGACCACCAATAATGTCAAAGCTATCAGCCCAAGCCAAAAAGGCCATTTTTCTGTTTTTTCGTAAAACCAGCGTGGCGAACCCAGCCTATGAAACCATTGCCAACCCACAGTTATGCACCCTTTATTGTTGAATAGTGTGTTTGCCTCAATGAGCGCACGCCTCAGGCGCCAATTCAGACATCAGGCCCGAACACCAATCTTGAGTCCTCCAGCGATAGCAAAAGGCGCAATGACAACCCAGGAGATGAGCATGGCCGTAAGGATTGCCAGCTCTGCACCCACTGGGAACCCATCAATTGCATTCTTGACCGCGCTGGCTCCAAAAATAAGAACAGGTATGTAGAACGGCATTATCACCAAGGATAGCAACAAACCCCCACCCTTGAGCCCGACGGTAAGCGCGGCGCCGATGGAGCCTATAAGACTTAAACTGCCGGTACCCAGAAACAGCGATAACAGCATCACTGCATACCCGTCCGCCGGCAGGGCAAGCATCAGACCAAACAGCGGTGTCATCAAAGTCAAGGGCACGCCGGTGAGCAACCAATGGCCCAGCACTTTGGTCAACACCAACCAAGGCAAGGGCTGCGGGCTGAGCACCATCTGCTCCAGCGAGCCGTCTTCGTAATCGCTGCGGAACAACCCATCCAAAGATAACAAGGTGGCCAGCAGCGCGATCACCCAGATCATTCCCGGTGCCATCTGCGAAAGCATCGGCCGCTCGGCCGATATGCCCAGCGGAATAAACACCACCACCATCATGAAGAAAATCAGGGGATTGGCAAGATCACCCTTGTGGCGTACGGAAATCAGCAGTTCCCGCCGCGTGCTGGCCGACAATGCTCGGCGCAGGCTGGAGCCACTCATGGCTGGTCTCCGCCGTCGGGCTGCAATTCCACCACCCGCAGGTCGCCGAATACGAGAGACTGATGCGTCGTCAATATCACCAAGCCACCTTTAGAGGCGTGCTCAATAACTAAAGTTTCCAGATTGGCCACGCCTTTTACATCGATTGCCGTAAATGGTTCATCGAGTATCCAAATTGGGGCCTTGGTCACATAAAGTCGCGCCAACGCCACCCGTCGGGTTTGCCCGGCAGACATCTGCTGGCAGGGTATATCTTCGTAACCCCTTAAGCCCACCGCCGCCAGAGCGTCTTCCACTTGCCCGGGAAAGTCGCGCCCCTGCACACCAAAATACCAGTTGAGATTTTCGCGGGCAGTCAACAGCCGCTTTACGCCAGGCTGGTGCCCAAGGTACAGCAGATTGCAACGCGTTTCATAGTCCAGCGTGGTTACGGCCTGCCCGTTCCATAGCAGCTCGCCGGACCATTCGGAGAATAATCCAGCCAAGGCCCGCAGCAGTGTGGTCTTGCCTGCGCCGTTAGGCCCGGCGATCTGTACGACTTCACCGCCCTGGACCAGCAGATCCAGGGGGCGAAACAAGGGATAGCCTTCGCGCTCGCAGGTAAAGCCGCTTAATTCTAGCTTCGGCACGACAGCTCCTGTAACAGTTAAGGACCAGATCCCGATACGCGTTGCAGCCGGCCAAGCGCAGGGCGCAACGACCACGCATTGCAGATCAAAACCATTGAAATGTCAATAAATTCAATTGTTTAAATACTTAATTTAGACCGGCTTCACCCATTCGCCGGCACGGGCACAAGAATCCGGGCATTTTGGTGTGCGAAGGGAATTGCCGCGCAAGCCGCACTCTGGCTTTACCCGGCGTCCAGACACGCTATCTTTAAAAGGAACGCAACTCAAGGTACTCAATGTGGCAGATACAAGCATCAACGGTCAGACCCTGCCGGACAGCCAATCACGGCGGGCAGTTCCACCAACTGCCCTGACAAGTGCGGACTGGCCGGAGCGGAACACGGCTGGCCTGCTTGAGGCGCGGGTGCTTGCAGTGACGGCTGTAACCGATCAGGAGCGACAACTGTTGCTGAGGGACAAGCTGACCGACAGCAACCTGTCACCTGAGCTGCGCGCGGCCTGGATCAAACTACTGAGCAATCCGGAGTTGCAGCTGTTGACGCTGGCGCTGGCAGACAGACGCCAGTACGTACTTGCAGACCGCTGGGTGCAACCAGGGCAGACACTGCTTCTGCGTATGGATCAAACAGGGCAGCTGCGCCTGCTGGACCTGCCTGCCACGCCCACCGTTGCAACCACCCCACCCCATACTGCAGCGGCCGGCAAACCCACCGCTCTGCCTGTGGGGACCGAACCGGGCCAAACAGAGTTGCGCCAAGCGCTGCAGGCTTCCCTCTTGCGGCAAGCTGGAGCTGCACCGGAGCAACAATCCAGGCCTCCCATTACGCCCCTGGTGCCAAATGCGCCTGCGGCCAGGCCGATTGCGGAATTCCACACCCGGCTGGATCAGCACCTGCGTACGCTGTTGGCGGACTCCGTGCGTCTGAGCCTGCCCCTGGCCCGCTCGCCGGCCGAGCTTTTTCGGTCGGCCAGCCAGCTGGCGGCGGCTGCGGAAAGAGTTGTCATGACTCGGGGAGCAACCCCTGTCACAGACGCCCTGTCGCCAGCATTGAAAGCCCTGCTGGCCACTCCAGTGGAGTGGTCGGACTGGAAGGCTCGGCCGGTGGACAGCCTGATGCTGGCCACGCAGCGTTTTGGTTTGGCCAACTCGGCTGCTGCGGAATCCGACTACCGGCAGGCCCTGAACCACTTGGCTGCCGCTTTGGCATCACCTGCGCTAAGTCATTCGGCAACTGCGCCTGGAGCCGACTCCGCGCTCGGTGATGCCTTATGGCAGGTGTTCAAACAGGCGCGCCACAACAGCGCCGCAAACCAGGAGCCCTCCGCCCGTGAGCAGATCCAACAGCAACTGAAGCAACTGACAGAGGCCGCCCTTGCCCAGTTGACCGTGCACCGCTCTCGAGGTCTGCTGAGCTCATCACCATCCGCCCCTCTAACTCAACAGCTGCACCTTGCCGACCTGCCCATCCGCTTTGGAGATCATACCTATGGCAATGTTCTTCTGCAGATTCAGGAACTTGCAATAAATGAGGGCCGACAGCAAAAATCCCGACGCGACAAACGCAGAAAAGCCAAGTGGACGGCGTACATGGAGTTGACACTGGAAGATGAGAGCGGACTGGCGGTGGAAATGTCACTGATGGACCGCACCCTGGATGCAACCTTCTGGTGCGGAACAGAAGCACTGCAGCAACAAAGCACGCAGGGGCTGGAGCAACTCAAAATGGCCCTTCAGGCGGACGGCATAGATGTGGCCGACCTCCGCTGTGTGGCTAAGGCACCACCGCCCAAGGCCCACGCCTTGACGGTTTCGTTGATAGATACTCAGGGCTGACGCCATGCAAGCAGAACTCAGACCGGAACTGCAAAAAGCCGTAGCACTCTTTTACGATGGCGCCGGAGCACCCAGGGTGACCGCCAAAGGCGTAGGGGAGGACGCGCACGCGTTGATAGCACAAGCCAAGGCTCATCAAGTCCCGCTGTGCAACAATGCCGCGCTGGTTGACCTTCTGGTACAACTGGAAACGGGTGAATCCGTGCCCGAAGCCCTGTACGCAGCTGTGGCCCACATCATTGCCTTTGCCTACAGAGTTCAGCTTGCCGTCCACCCGTCCCAGCCGCTGCCTTCACCGCAAATTTCCAGCCTGTGACCCCCGGCAGGCCCACAGTCATGCCGACACCGGGGGCAGTCCGGTCTTGTCCCGTGTTTGCAGATCGCAATAGCCGGTTGGATTTTTCGCCAGATACTGCTGATGATAGGCTTCGGCAAAATAGAAATCAGCGGCGGCTTTCAACTCTGTGGTGATTTCACCCGCTCCACTTTCCTGCAGCCTGAGCTGATAAAGCCGGTAACTCTCCTCTGCCTGCCGGCGCTGCATCTCATCAAACCAGTAAATGCCAGACCGGTACTGCGTGCCAAGATCGTTTGCCTGACGCATGCCCTGGGTAGGGTTATGGCTCTCCCAGAACAGTTTCAGCAGGGCTTCATAGCGGATCTCCGTCGGCCAAAACACCACAAGCACCACCTCACTGTGTCCGGTCAAACCCGTACACACATCCTCGTAACGCGGGTTGGGCGTATACCCGGCACTGTACCCCACCGCCGTGGTGTACACCCCGGGCTGCTGCCAGAACAAGCGCTCAGCACCCCAGAAGCAGCCCATGCCAAACACTGCGCGGGAGGTACCCAGAGGGTAATCAGGCATCAACGAGCTGCCCAGCACGGCGTGCGGCTCGGACACGACGATGGGCTCGGTCCTGCCGGACAAGGCATCTTCTGGCAGAGGTGGAGTAAGCTTGTTTGAAAGTGTTCCCAGATAACCCACAGCGCCTCCCAGGCGACCCGTCAGGGGCACCCTGATGATTGTTATAATGACGCGGGCACGTCCAACACGTAGCCACTGCAGTTATACGGCTCAGGCACCGCCCAGGATTCCAGCTCCGCACCCAGCTTCGCACAACAACGCTCGGCCATCTGGGTAAACGGCGGGCGGCCGGGATCGGTCAGTACGCAGCGAACTCCAGCTTTATGGGCGCGGCGAACCAAATTGAACAGGGGCGCGGACAACTCGTCCCAGAAGCAGATATCCGCGCCTATCAGCAGGTCAAAACCTGCGAGAAAGGCGCCGGTGACGCGCTGATAGCTACCGCAGACCACCTCAACCTGAACGCCATTCAAGTTGGCGTGGTGGTGCATGAAGGGTGCAACGCCGGCGTCGATATCCAGCCCGGTTACCTCGCATCCAAAACGCTTGGCACAATAAATACCGGCCACACCCCAGCCGCAGCCAACCTCCAGAACCCGCAGTGGACTCTCCAGCGGAAATTCGCCAAGGTAGTCCATGAGGATCAGGCTGGCATTCCAGACCTTGTTGCCGTGGTGAGTGGGATAACCGGATTCGCGGCGCAGGCGCCGTATGTCCCGGTGATTGTTCTTGAGCACGGTGACACCAAACAGGTTGCGGCTCGTGGTGGGGGTGGTTGCTGCGGTCAAGATGTCCTCCAGCCTGGGCTTAAGTTACGCGGTCAGCAGGGACCGCCGGGCGCGAATGAGGCCGCAATTGTCACATAAATCGGGTAGACTCTTGCTCAAAAGTCAGAGTGTCAGAAATCCATGCCCCAGTTCGTCTCGCCCTATTTCGCCGCCGTGGACCTTGGCTCCAACAGCTTTCATATGAGCATCGCCAGGGTAGGCCAAGATACGATTGACACCGTGGATCGCGTCAAGGAGATGGTGCAGATTGCCCGTGGCATGCGTGGCGGAGCCATCGCCCTGGACGCTGAAGAGCGCGCGCTGGCCTGCCTGGCCCGCTTTGCCGAACGCTTGCGCGACATTCCCAGCAGCCAGGTGCGCGCCGTCGGCACCAAAAGCCTGCGCTCAGCTAAAGACGCCCGCAAGTTCCTGCGCAAAGCGGAAACGGTTCTTGGTCATCCGATCGCCATCATCTCCGGCTATGAGGAAGCTCGACTGGTTTATTCGGGCCTGTCCCACAGTGTTGCCAGTGACAGCAAGCGGCGTTTGGTTGTGGATATTGGCGGTGCCAGTACCGAATTCATCGTTGGGCTCAACAGCGAGCCGGAGCTGCTGGAAAGCCTGAGTTTTGGCTGCGTGGTTTTTACGGAAAGATACGACCTGAAAAAAGTCACGGCCAAAAATATGAGCGCAGCTTATTTGGCCGCCTGTTCGGAAATGGAGCAGATACGGGCAACTTACCTGCAAAAGGGCTGGGACGTCACCTTTGGTACTTCAGGCACCATGCGGGCGGTCGCTGAGTTGTTGGTCCCCTCCGACGGTGGCGCGCTACTGTCGGCAAAATCCGTGAAACACCTGTACGAGCAGGTCATCAACGACAGCGAGACCACCCTGGAGCACGTACCCGCTTTGCGGCGCGATGTGTTACCCGCAGGCATTGCCATTCTGCGCGCCATCTTTGACACACTGAAACTGGAAAAGGTACTGGTTGCCGACGCCACCCTGAAGGAAGGCCTCATCTACGACACCATCGGCCGCCTGAGTGATGTTGACGCCCGCCACGGGGCAGTTGCGCGCCTGGAGAAACAATACCACGTGGATACCCGCCAGGGAGCGCGTGTAGCAGCTTGCGCTGAGCGCTTCTGGCGGCAGATCGACGCTCCGGTTTTGGCGGGGGTGTCGCGCTCCAAGATGCTGGTGTGGGGTGCCAAACTGCATGAGATTGGTCTGGGTATCTCGCATTCCAGTCACCATCATCACGGCTATTACATCCTGCGGCACAGTGACCTGGCCGGATTCGGGCGCTACGAGCAGCACATTCTGGCATGCCTGGTGCGAACCCACCGCAAAAAATTGAGCAGTGATCGCTTCGTTGAGCTGGATGAAAAAGCGCAATCGGCGATAATTCCGCTGGTGGTCTGCCTGCGTCTGGCCGTGCTGCTTTACCGACGGCGCGAGCCGCTCGACGAGTTACCCGTGCTATCCGGCGCCGACAACCACTATGTACTGACCTTTCGCAGCGGCTGGTTGAGCGACAATCCGTTGACCGCCGCAAGCCTTGCAGAAGAAGCCAATCAGCAAGACAATCTGGGTATTAGCCTTAAGATAGCCGAGACCCCCTGACGCGGCTTGAATCCCAGCCCGAGTACTCTAGCCTATGCTCCTGAAACTGATTTTGGCCCTTACCATTTTGTTTTTTCTGTGGCGGGGCATCAACCGACTCAAGTCGCTTCCACCCGAGCAGAAAAAAGCCACTCTGTTGAAATATCTGCTTTGGGGCCTGCTCGGTGCGGTGATCATTGGTGTAGTGAGCGGTCGTATGCACTGGATAGGCGCGGTGCTTGCGGGCGTCATCCCCTTTGCGCGCTTCGGTTTGCGCTCGGCCATGCGGGTGCTGCCGTTCTGGATGAGCCGCACCGGCGGGGTAGCGCCCTTCCGCACCCCCTATCTGGATATCAAAATTCATATTCAGCAAATGCAGGTCACCGGAACCGTGCTTGCTGGCCAGTTTGCCGACCGGGACATCAACGACCTGAGCGACGCCGAATTGATTGAGCTGGAAGCCGAACTCAAGGAACTGGACGCCAAGTCATATTACCTGGTGAAGCTCGTGCGCCAGAAACGCGACCGAGCAGGCACACAATACAGTGCCGCCCCGCCGCCACCGTTTTCAGACCCGCAAAGAGACGAGGCACTGCAAATACTGGGGCTGTCGGGTAATCCCACGCGTGAAGAAATCATCGCCGCGCATCGCAAGCTTATCAACAAACTGCACCCGGACCGCGGGGGGAGCGGTTTTCTGGCCGCACGCGTCAATCAGGCCAAGGATGTTTTAATCAAAAACAGAACCGGTTGACGGCGTTGGACGGTCAGGCCGCCTGCGAGCCAATATATGAATGTAGCGGCCCAGGTCGCGGTAGGGCGCCCGACGCGAGTAGGCAAGCTCCAGCTGGATAACCTGCTCCGCATCTCGGGCACGGGCAAGGGGATCCAGAATGTAGTCGTGGAACACCCTTATGCCGCTTTGGCAAACCAGCTCAAATCCTGCCTCGTCCAGCCATGTCAGTACCTCACTGGGGTGCAGCGGATTGACCGGCGTGAGGCTGCCTCTGGCCCCGGTAAAATCACTCTGCAACACTTTTTTGTAATTGGTTCTCAGCAGGTTTTTAAAAATCAGCCCGTCAACATTGTAGAAAATCAATGATAACCAGCCATTGGGCCGGGCCACAGACGCCAGATGCGCCAGGGCCTTTTGGGGTTCTGCCAACCATTCAAGGACCGCATGACAGACAACCATGTCAAACGTCCGGGGCAGTCGGGCAGGCAGTTCGTGCACAGGCGCCTGCAGCCATTTAGTTGCCGCCAAGGCCGAAGGGCTGAGCCCAGCTTCGGCAAACAGGCTTTGCGCCTCCTGCAGCATGCCCGCTGAGATGTCCGTTAACAACACCTGATGCCCCATGCGCGTCAACTCCAGGGCCCAATGGCCCTGCCCCGCCCCCACATCCAGCACCTGCAGAGCCTGGCCCTCTGGTACCCAGTCGATCAGGTCCCGCCTGAGGACCGCCAAACGCAATTGTCCTTTCATCGTCTGATAAATATTTTTGCCAAAACGCCGGCTCAAGTCGTCAAAATTGCGGTCGGCACGCGGATGTTTTTTGCCCATGATCCAGAATCTTCGTCAGAAAAAGTGGGTGGTAAATCAGATTCTGCGGGCCGGCCACCGCGCGCCCAACAGCAGCAGCCCGGCCACCACCAAACCCCCGACCGTGCCAAACAAATGCGCATCCACGGCGACAGGAACGCCGATCTGAGTGAGCAAATACTCTGTATCAAAGGAGGGCAACTGTTCGTTGACCGTCTTGAACGCAAGCAGGAGAAGCGTCACGCCGTAGATGACGGGATTGCTGCTGAAGTTGAGTACTGCGCCCGCCGCCAACACACCGTAAACCGCCCCCGACATACCGCGGTACTCTTCCAGTTCGGGCGTTAGCCAGTATAGCCCCAGCCCCACCCCCAACAGCACCACAGCAAAGCACAGCCACCAACGGTGCAGCGGCTGGGTACTGAACAGAAAATAAGCGCAGGCCGTCAGACCAAGTGCATTCATCAGGGAGTGGTACTGGGTGAAATGCACAAAATTGCCGGTAACAAGTCGCCAGATTTCGCCGCGATTGATCGCCGAACGGTTGAACGCAAGCAGCTCTGCCGAGCCGTCCCACCACCCCAGCAGGATGATGAGCCCTGCGGGCAGCAGCAGCGCGGCGCTTCGAATAATTTGGCCGTGGTTTCGCAAAAGTTCCCCTTTGCCTTTGAAGAGCGCCATCAAAACGGCAGCGGCACCGGCTGCCCATTGAGCAATGCCTGGCCATTGGCATAACTCAGCACCGCACGGTACCTGCCCTTCTCTTGCACCAACATCCGCTGAATAACCATCATGTTGAGCTTGAACTGCGCCTGACGGCGGGCGGTTTCTTCCAGGTCAGCGTCGGACATCACCCCGCCCCCTTCAAACTGCTCGGCCAACAGGTCCCGCCGGGTGGACTGCTCCATCATTCGCACCGCCAAGGCCTTATCCACAACCAAAGCGGCGTCCACGGTGAGGTATTGGGCAAGCTCAAACACGCTGTTCAAGCCGACCGCGTCCGGGCTGACCTTAACGTCTGCGCTGAACTCCAGGCTGCCTTCTGGTGTACTGAAGGCCACCGGCGACAGCGACAGGCTTGGGCCATTGGGCAACAGGTCGGATAGGATCGGCTGCATCAACTCCAGAGCCAACAGCGCCAGGTCGATATCCGCCTGCACCTCGACCGCAGCGGAGGCTTCCGAGTAGCGTTGCAAAAATGCCAGGCTCATGCGCTTCAAGCTGGCTTCAAAGACGGCGTTGTCGAGCTTTTCGCCGAGAAAATCCAAAGAGCCAAAGCTCATTGCCAGATCCATATCTGCCAGGGTCTGCGTGGCATCGAGCTGCGATTTGGTCGACAGGCGAAAATCCGTCATGTGCATCACATCATCGTCTGGACCGCTGCCATTCACCGAGCCGACAATCAATTTGCCCTGGCCGGGCATCACATAGCTAGTGTGTGCGGCGTTCAGATCCAGGGTGAGCAGAAGCTCTATGCGCTCCAGGTGCAACTCGGAACCCTCGGCGTACAGTTGCACACGCGGCAATTCTGCAGAGTATTCAAGGGTACCGCTCGGCCTAAGACGGCCTTCACCACGATATTCGGCCACCTGTACCCGGGTTTCTTCCAGCAGTAAATCAAAGGGTTGGGAGGCGTCATGAAAACTCAACAGCCCGGCTAAGTCCATGTGCATCCGGGTTTGCCAGA
Source organism: uncultured Cellvibrionaceae bacterium (assembly GCA_964399955.1). Lineage (GTDB taxonomy): Bacteria > Pseudomonadota > Gammaproteobacteria > Pseudomonadales > Cellvibrionaceae > CAYNST01. The sequence continues at coordinate 16,533 of CAYNST010000017.1, forward strand.
TCGGACCTTTTCGACTGGGTGTCAGACGGTCCTTCAGCCAGCCGTCCTGCTCCTCCGCCAGGTGAACATGCCCGGAAAACCAACCTACAGAGAACCCGTCGGCAATCAGCAAGGGGCCATGATTGACGCGCACCTGGACCGGCAGTACCGCCGGTGCCAGTGGATTTGGGTAGTTGTTGAGGGTAACTGCCATGACCGCGTCGGTTGCCAGCCAACCCTTGTCGTAGGAAACCCACTCCAGGCTGTAGGCCGGATCGGTATTGATTTGGGTGAGCAGCCGATTGAGTTCGTCCTCGGTCTTCCAGGCCGCAAGCAGAGGTCCGGTGACAATGACCGCGAGCACTAGCGCGCAAACAGCAAATATCATCTTTTTCATTTATTCGTCCCGGTTCCTTTTCGTTTAGAATTGCCATCAGACTTCATCCACACGGCTCGTCACCTGACTTTGGCAGGCATCAACCCCTGGGTTGGAGTGGCAACGCCTGTGGCGGCAACTGCGCTGAGGTATAGCCTCAATGGCGCCACTGTGCAACCTGAAGCCGGCAGCATTATCCACCAGCGGGCCGTTGATTTCACCCACGGGGTAAAACGGCCTCTGACCGAGCCTCCACGCGCGTTGATCACCGCGCCCATGCAGCAGCGCTGGGCTGGAACTATGGCGCGCCTGGAGCGTCTTGTAGAAGGTGAGCAAAAGCGCTTGCACACCACCGTTGATATCCGCAATCACCCAATCTGGAGTATTTGACTGATGACGAAGTTGCTCATTATTCTACTGAGCTTGACGGCACCCCTGGCGTTCGCGCAGGACGGCAGGCCCGGCGACCCTGTAGTTGAGGAACTGCGCTGGGTGGACAACGGCTTTCTGGAGCGTCAGCGGCAGCAGATCGATGAAATCACTCGGTTTGAGTATGGCTCGCGGCTGAATGGCACCCGCACCGACCTACGACTGCTGGCCCGCATCATTGATGACGGCTTGATCAACCAGACGGAGCGGCAAAAGCTGCAGGCGATGGGGGTGGCGTTGGGCGATGTCTTTGTCAATGAGCTCAACCTGCAGTGGCGGGTGTATGAAGACCGCAGTGGCAAAAGCCGCGCCGTGTGCCTACCGGATACCAATCATTGCCTGTTCCCAGTAACCATGATATCCCGCCGTATGGAGGCGGGCATCAAACCGGATCCAAACGTGCTGTATCAACGCGGCGTGGAGATGATACAACCTTACCTGCCCAAGGTACCCTACTCGTCCTCCAGAAACCGCTGATCTTCGTCCTGCGCGGCCAGCAGAGCGCTTTGCGGTTGGGCCGCGAACAGCAGGGGTTATTGATCGCTTTTACCGTTTTGCCAAGTTTTTTTGCAGGGCCTAGAATCGATCCTGCGCTTTGTTTTGGTGTCCTGGGGCGACCTCCCAGCAAAGCCCGCGACTGTTTAATCAGCGTCCAGATTTGTGTTAAGCAAGCAGGGCAAACGGCGGGCTTGCACAGGGAGACATTCATTTTTGAGTGCGGCTGTGGGCAAATGGGGGCGCGGGTTGAATAGTTACCTCCAGGCAAGGCGGTAAACACGTTGCATGCGTGTGTGAATCAGTGATCTTTGAAAGGTTAATTTCGACATGTCAGACAAGTTAAATGGAACCGTCAAATGGTTCAATGAAGCCAAGGGTTATGGGTTCATCAGTCGCGAGGGCGGTTCCGATCTTTTTGTACACTTCAGCAGCATAATTGGCAACGGCTTCAAGACGCTGAAGGAAGGCCAGGCTGTTACCTTCACAGAAGGCCGGGGCCAAAAAGGCCCGCAAGCGGAGAACGTGGAACCGGTGTAAGCCGCCGACCGGCCTCACCCCATCGCATTAGCCGGTATGGCCGCTAGCAGCGCTTGGGTGTAGGGGTGTTTTGGCTGGGCGAAGAGCGTTTCTGTTTCGCCAACTTCCACAATACGACCGTGTTGCATGACGGCAACCCGGTCGCAGATGGTTCTGATCACTCCCAGATCGTGCGATATGAACAGCATGGTCAGGTGGTGCTTTTGCGTAAGATCCATCAGCAGGTTCAATATCTGCGCCTGTATTGTTACATCTAGAGCAGACACCGGTTCATCGGCAATGATGAGTTGGGGCTGGCAGGCAATGGCTCGCGCTATGGCAATGCGCTGCCGCTGTCCGCCAGAAAACTCATGCGGGTATCTGCGAATGGCATTGCCACTCAGGCCTACCTCGTCCAACAACTGATTTACCCTTTGGAGCAAACCGGCCGCGTCGGTGATCGAATGCGTCAGCAGGGGTTCGGCCAAGGTGTCGTATACGGTCATGCGCGGGTTGAGCGACGCGTAGGGGTCTTGAAAAATCATCTGAAATTTTTGCCGCGCCCTTCGCAAATCTGCACTGGGCATATTGGTAAGCGGCAGGCCGTCCAGTAGTACCTCACCTGCGTCGCAGGCCAACAAGCGCATGATACAGCGCCCCAGGGTTGACTTTCCGGATCCGGACTCCCCCACCAGGCCAAGTGTCTCTCCACGTGTAATTGAAAAGCTTACCTCCGACACGGCGTCTGTTCGGGAGGCAACCTGCTTTCTTATGAAACCTTTGTAGCGGATGAAGTACTTGCTTAGAGACTGGACTTCAAGCACCGGTTTATCGTCTGCAGAATACAGCTTGGGCACGGGTTTTCTGCCCCGGGGCACAGCGGCTAGCAATGCCTGAGTGTAGGGGTGGGCGGGGCTGGAAAACACCCGCTGCGGTTCTCCACGCTCCACCACCCGACCTTCCTTCATCACCAATAGGTGGTCGGCCATTTTTGCCACCAGGGTCAGGTCGTGGGACACAAAAATGACCGCAAGATTGCGCTGCTGCTGTATTCTCCGGATCAACGCCAGGATCTGCGCCTGAACAGTCACATCCAGTGCGGTGGTTGGTTCATCCGCTATCAAGAGATCGGGTTCATTGATCAGCGCCATCGCTATCATCACCCGCTGCCGCATGCCGCCGGAGAACTCGTGCGGAAAACTGTCAATCCGCTGCGCCGCCTGCCGAATGCCTACCTCCAGTAGCGCTTCAACGGCTCGTGCTTTGGCAGCCTTTCTACTCATGCGCTGATGTTGAACAAGCGGCTCCATCAACTGATCACCGATGCTCATATTGGGGTTGAGCGACGTCATCGGGTCCTGGAAGATCATGCCAATCCTTGCGCCACGCAAACGCCGCAACTGATCTTGCTTCATTTGCAGCAAGTCCTCACCGCGAAACAGCGCCCGCCCCGCGACAATCCTGCCGGGCGGCATGGGTATCAAACCCAGTAGGCTGTAGCAAAAAACCGATTTACCCGAGCCGGACTCCCCCACCACGCCCAGTACCTTGCCGGCTTCAAGGGTAAAGCTTAGGTCATTGACAGCGGTGAGTGTGCCTTCACGGGTGACAAACACGACGCTGAGGTGCTGGATATCGAGTAGGGCCATGGTCAATCCCTAGCCGCGCGCGGGTCCAGCGCATCGCGCAAGCCGTCGCCCAAAAAATTGAGAGAAAACAGGGTCAGAGACAGCGTCAATGCCGGAAACAACAGCAGCCAGGGTGACTCCTCCATACTTTCGACGCCTTCGGAAATCAATGAACCCCAGGAGCTCTGTGGCGGCTGAATTCCAAGACCCAAAAAGCTCAGAAAGGATTCCAGCAGAATGACACTGGGAATGGTCAAAGTGGTGTAGATAATGATGGTGCCAATTACATTGGGTGCCACGTGACGAACCATAATGGTCAAGCTGGTCAAGCCCATGGCGGTGGCCGCTTCGATGAATTCCTGGCGCCGCAGGGCCACCACTTGGCCGCGCACGATGCGCGCCATGGTCAGCCACTCAACCGCACCTATGGCCAGGAAAAGCAACAGCATGCTGCGACCAAAAGCAACGGTCAGCAGAATGACAAAAACCGCGAAGGGAAGCGCATAGATGGCGTCCACCAGTCTCATCATCATGGCGTCGACCCGCCCCCCGATGAAGCCGGCAAGAATTCCCCAGGATACCCCGATAACCAAAGCCACAGCAGTGGCGATGAAACCCACCGCCATAGAAATTCTACTGCCATACATGATTCGAGTCAGTTGGTCACGCCCCAGGGTGTCTGTGCCCAACCAATGGTTGGCCGACGGTGGTGACGCTCCCAGTTGCAGGTTTTGCTCTTGATACGAATAAGGAGCAATCCAGGGGGTAAGCAGGGCAATGACCAGCAACGCCAACAAAAAAGCCAACCCCGCCATGGCCCGCCGGTTTTGCTTTAGTCGCGCGGCCGCATCCCGCCATAGAGAGGTTCCAGGTTCCACACCCAGCTCGGTCTGGCCTGCAACCGGTTTAGCTTGCATGCTTTGCACCCGCCTGCACTTCTATTTCCCCCAACCGGAACACGATTTTTGTCACCGCTCCGCCCGCAGGCGAGGGTTTAACCAAATTTGCAGCATATCTGCCAGTAAATTGAACACAATAATCAAAAAGGCAAAAAAGATAGTGGTGCCCAGCACCATGGTGTAATCGCGATTGAATGCGGCCTGCACATAAAAACGCCCCAGACCTGGAATTTGAAATATGGATTCCACCACAAAAGAACCGGTCAGCAGCCCAGCGGTGGCGGGCCCCAGGAAAGACACCACCGGCGTAATGGCACCGCGTAATGCATGCACCAACACCACTCGCGCCTCAGTCAGCCCCTTGGCGCGCGCCGTGCGAACGTAATCCCGGGACAACTCCTCAAGCATACTGCCTCTGGAGATGCGCGCAATGTAAGCTGCATAGGTAGAGCCCAAAGTTACCGCCGGCAGAATTTTGTCGCCCGGCAGCGAACCCCAGCCCGAAACCGGCAACCATTCCAACCACAGGCCAAATACCAGCAACAGCAGTGGTCCCAGCACAAATGACGGCAGGCAAATGCCTAGCATGGCTACCGACATGGGTAGATAATCGCGCGGGGTGTTTGGCCTGAGCGCTGCAGATACCCCCGCCAGAAGGCCAATAACAATGGCGACAAGAATTGCGTAAACTGCCAGCTCGGCGGTAACCGGGAACCCGGCCGCAATCATCTCATTGACAGTGCGGTTTGGAAATTTAAACGAAGGCCCCAAATCACCCTGCACCACCCGCCCCAGATAAGCAAAGTACTGCTGCCAAAGCGGCGCGTCCAGATTGTATTGAGCATGCAGACTCTGCAACACTTCTGGCGCGACGGAGCGCTCGTCATCAAAGGGCCCACCGGGGGCGGCCCTCACCATGAAAAATGTCACGGTGATGACCGCCAGCAATACAGGAATAGACTGCAAAAGACGCTTTAACAGAATCCAGCGCATAGGCCACTACTGCCCGGCGTCACGCAGGGAGATATATTTGTAGGGGTGGTAGTTCATCACGTTGTCATACCATCCCTGCACCGACTCGTTCACCAGCCTTTTATTGACGTAGGTATAGATAGGTATGATGGGCAGCTCGTCCAGCAGAATTTGCTCGGCCTGTTGAAAAAGCCTATACCGTTCATCCTGATCAACGGTTTGCGCCGCCTGCCTGACCAAAGCATCGTAGTCAGCGTTAGACCAACCGGTCTTGTTGTTTCCGCCCTCAGTTAGAAACAATTCAAGAAAAGTGCTGGGGTCAAGATAATCACCAATCCAGGAGGACCGGGAAATTTGATAGTTACCCGTGCGCTCGTTGGCCAGAAAGACCTTCCAATCCTGATTCTGCAGGCTGATGTCCACATTCAGATACTGTTTCCACATCTGCTGTACGCTCAGCGCTATTTTTCGGTGGTCTTCAGAGGTATTGAACAGCAACTCCAGTCGCGGAAAACCTTGACCGTTCGGAAACCCGGCCTCGGCCAATAATTGACGCGCGCGCTCAATATCAAATTCAAGCTCCGTCTCTGCGGGAAGGCCGACTGTTCCCCGAGGGACCAGTGTGACCGCAGCCGCCTGGCCGGCTTTGGTAACACGTTCAACCAACAAATCCCGGTCAATGGCCAGGGCCAGCGCCTTTCGCACTCGCGCATCGTTCAGGGGTTTGACGTTGGTGTTCAACCGGTAGAAATAAGTGCCGAAGTACGGATGGACCCGCAAAACAGGGGATTTGGCGTCTATGTAGGCGCCGACCTTTTCCGCCGGCACCTCGCGGGTGACATGCAACTGTTCTGCACGGAACATGCGTTCTTCAGCATTGAGCTGCTCTACCGGATGAAAATGAATTTCGTTGAGTGAAATTTGCTCTGCATCCCAGTAGAACTCGTTTTTGGCAACCACCAACACCTTGTTGGACGCCCACTCCTTCAACCGAAAGGGGCCATTGCCAACAAAATTGCCAACTCGGGTCCAATCCGAAGCACGATCATCAGGTTTGCCGTGGGCTTCGACCACCGGGGGCGGTACAGGAAAGGTACTGTGGTGATCCAATAGCTGCAGAAAGTAAGGCGTGGGGCTACGCAGCCGCACCTCCAGTGTGCTTGCGTCTATGGCGGCTACACCAACCTTGCCGAAATCATCCGTTTCACCCCGATGGAACGCTTCCGCTCCCTCTATGACAAACAGCGAATAGGCATACTGGTTGCCCAAACGTGGCAGCAGCGCCCGGCGCCAGGACCAGACAAAGTCTGCCGCCGTCAAAGGATCGCCGTTGGACCAGCGCGCGTCGCGCCTGAGCTGAAACCGATAGACCAGACCGTCTTCGGAAACACTCCAGCGTTCGGCAACGCCGGGCACCGGCTCGAGAGTCTGCGGGTGCTTGCTCACCAGGCCTTCAAACAACGCGTATTGGATATCAGCCTCGGGCACTCCGGTGGTGGTGTGCGGGTCTATGCCCGAAGGCTCCGAGCCGTTGCCAATCAGCAATATCTGATTGCGGTTGCCCTGCTCCACCGGCGTGCCTTGACCACTGCTGCAGGCAGCAAAACACAGGGCAAGGACGCTGAACAAACACAACCGCAGGCAGGCGGGCCGTTGTCGCACCATAGTGTCAGCAGCCTTCATGGGCGCTGCAAAGACCGCTCATAGGCTTCCAGGCTGTATGGCCGCCCAAGGAAGGTCCGCAGCAGATCGGCAGCATCGCGCGTGCCGCCAGGCACCAGTACCCGCTGTCGGAAGCGGCTGGCAACATGGCTGTTGCTCAAGCCGGACCGTTCGAACTCGCTGAAGAGATCCTCTGCAATTGCCTGTGACCATAGGTAGCTATAATAAAGGGCCGAAAAACCGTGCAGGTGCTCAAAACCCGAATAGAAGTGCGTACCCTTGACATGATCGAAAGGTGAGTATATTTCCTGCAGCTCACGGGCCAGCTGGTCCAGGTCAAACTCGGCGGGGTCTCTGCGGTGGTATTCCAGCGAAAGCGCTGCATAATAAGCCTGGTGGCGGACAGAGAGGGCGCGGCCAAAGTTTCGACTCTCACGCATTTGCCGAACCAGGACACCCGGAATCACCTGGTTGTCACCATCGCGCGCAAAGGCTCTGAGGGTGCCGGCGTCCCAAACCCACTTTGACAGCATCTGCGCCGGGGCCTGCACAAAGTCCTCTTCTGTACGAATACCGGACAACTTCAGCCAGGGCTGCTGACCGGCAAACAAGCCGTGCATCAGGTGACCCATCTCGTGGAAAAAAGCCTCCACCTGCTCGTGCTCCATAAGCGCTGTACCCGAACTGCCGGCAAAGTTGCCCACCAGTGCCTTAACCGGTGTCTGCATGCCTTTGACGCCTTCGCGCACGGTAAAGGTGGCCCCGTGCCCATACTTGCCCTCGCGCGGCTGCATGTCCAGGTAGAACTGACCAACCAGCCGGCCGCGATTCCACACTTCAAAGCTCTCTACTGACGGGTGCCACACCTCTGTACGCCAGGGCCTTATCTCCACGCCGAAGGTATATTCCACCAGCCTGAACATGCCGTCGCGAACTTTGGGATAGGCAAAATAGGAGCGCACCGTCTGCGAATCCACTTGATACAACTCATTTTTTACCTGAGTTTCCAGATAGGCCTTTTGCCAATCACCTACTCGGGTGGCGTTGGGACTGGTGCGCTGCAGGCGGCCAAGCAGCACCTGGTAATCCTTGTCAGCCGGGGCCTTGGCCAATTGGTTGACCTGATCAAGGAAGGACTGCACGTTCTCCGCCGAGCCTGCCATTTTGTCGGCGGTGATGTAATCGGCATAGTTTCCAAAGCCCAGCAGTTGAGCCAATTCGTGTCGCTTTGTCAAAAGTGACCTGAGCACCGGTACATTGGCCGGATGCCCTTTGAGGCGGTGTTGCCGGTAAAGCCGCAGACGCAGGCTGTCGCTGTGGGCATATTGCATAACCGGTATATAGTCAACCGCATCGGTTGTCAGGGTTACGGTGCCGTTTTCATTTACCGGGCGTGCGTCTATGAAGTCGCGTGGCAAACCATAAAGCTCGGCTGGACTGGCCTCCACCGTGCGTACATCGGCGCGGATATTGTTGCTAAAGGTCTGACCGAGGTCTGCGATTTCGTCATTGAGTTGGCGAATCCGCTCACGGGTGGCCTTGTCCTTATCTACGCCTGCACGCCGAAACTCCGCCAATGTTCGGTTGAGATAGCGTTTGGTTAAGTTGGACTGGCTTGCTTCAGGTACGCGTAAAAGTTGGTCGTACACTGATCGCGAGCGGGAAAACTCCACCGCTATTTGCGCCGCCCGCTGCTCACAGGTCTCTGCCGCGTCGCGCACATCTGCCTCTGGGTGCACGTTGCGGTAAAGGCTCGACGGACTCTGCAAACTGTCGATGATTACATCAAACTTGTTGAGTTGGCGCACCAGGTCCATGTCGGCAGGAAAGGACCCGCGCTCAATCTCACCAAACAGTTTGAGGGCTTCACTGTGAACTTTTTCGCAGTTGGCTATGAAATTTTGCGCGGCTTCTGTTTGATAGCTGGGCCAAGGAGCCTGCTGGCGGTGCTCAACCGCTCCGCCTGCCTCCCCGCTGGGCGGGCTGACGCAACCGGCTAGCAATAAGGTGCCGAGCAGCGGCAACACCAAAGCTGTGTTCCTATATACGTTCATGAGATTATTGCGCATTTCCCCTACCCCGTTGTGGATCGGTTGCTGTGGGCAACCGTCAGAACAATGACTGGCCCGGTCCAGCTACCGCTTTCAAGCTTCAGTCGCGAGTTTACGCTGCCAGTTCAGTTTTTTCTCGATGGCGGAGATCATCATTCCGGCGATGTCACGCCCCGTGGCTGTTTCTATGCCTTCCAGCCCCGGTGATGAATTTACCTCCAGCAACAAAGGCCCTCGTGAGGAGCGAATGATGTCTACGCCAGCGACTGCAAGATCCAAAGTTTTGGCCGCTTTGAGGGCCAGTTTTCGTTCTTCCGGTGTTATCTTGGCTACAGATGCGCTGCCGCCCTGATGCAGATTTGCTCTAAATTCACCGGGGGCTGCCTTTCGCACAATGCTTGCCACCACTTTACCATCGATAACAAACAACCGAAGATCTTTACCGTCAGCTTCTTTGATGAATTCTTGCACCAGCAAGTTGACCTGCAGCGACTTGAACGCGTTGATGACGCTTTCGGCAGCCTTTTTGGTTTCTGCCAGGACAACGCCCCTGCCCTGAGCGCCTTCCAGCAATTTTACAATGAGAGGCGCTCCACCAACCATTTCTATGAGATCACTGGTATCAATGGGCGAATTGGCAAAGCCGGTAACCGGAATGTCCAGGCCGCTTTTCAACAACAACTGCAAAGAGAATAGCTTATCGCGAGACTGTGTGATTGCTGCGGAGGAGTTCAAGGGAAAGGTGTTCAGGCTTTCAAATTGCCGAGTGAGCGCGCACCCGTAGAAAGTCATACTGGGACGGATGCGGGGAATCACCGCGTCTAGACTGCCCAGGATATTTCCTCCTCGATAATGAATTTCAGGCGTCACGGCGTCCATCTTCATATAGCAGTGCTTGATGTTCAAAAACATCATTTTATGACCGCGGTCTTCGCCCGCCTCTATGATCCGGCGATTGCTGTACAGGGTGGGATCGCTGGCCAGCAGGCCAATGGTCAACCCCTTCTGATCGGCAGACTCGTAGCGGCCGTATATTTCCTCCAGCGCTGAAGGGTCCATACGTCCCCGCAAAAAACTGACCGAGGGGTCCACCAACATTCGCCCTACCATGGCCTCCCGGCCAAGCAGCATTCGATAACCCATGGAGTCCCGGTTGGTGAGCGTCACCTCAACCTCCCAGGTTGAGGTGCCCAAAGACAGAGGCACCTTGATAACCAACCGTTTCTCGGATTCGCCACTGGAGCTTCGCACTGTTCGCCGGTCTACCACCTCCGCCTCGCAGCGCACCACCGTGCGGCGATTCTCCTGTAGAGGATGCACCTCAAAGGTGACCCAGTTGATACCGTTGCGTTTGAACGTATTGATGTTGACAGCATGCACGGACGACGTTTTCGCACCCGAGTCAACCCGGGCCTTGATCGCGGGGATGCCTAAGCTAGGAAAGGAGCACCACTCTTCACTGCCAATCAGCATCTTGTCTTCCAAAACCATAAGAACGTCTCTTTATAAGTGTCAATCGTTTTTCATGATGGTTCTCAGATGGCGGCGGCCAGTTTTGCACCTGAGCATGCCTACATACGGTAGAACCGGAATTCCGCTTGAATTGAAAACGGGCTTACTTTCATAGAGCCCGCGTTGGCGAATATTTTTCAACGGCGTGCGCACGGTCGGCCAATCCAGCCAATTATGCCTCAGCGACCCACAGTAACAACCTTTGAAGCTCCAGGTTTGTTCTATAATCTCGCCTTTTGCAAATCAACGGGACCCCCATATGAAAATAGAGAAGAACAAAGTTGCCACCTTTGTATATCAGTTAAGTGAACACGGCGGAGAGCCGCTGGAGAGCAATAATCAGGAAATGCCCCTGGCCTACCTCCACGGACACGGAAACCTGCTGCCCGCGCTCGAGTCCGCTCTTGAGGGCTTGCAAGCCGGAGACTCTAAAACCGTCACTCTGCCACCCGAGGACGCATACGGGCCAAGGCGAGACAATCTAACGCAAAGAGTACCGGTAAAGCACCTGTTGAGTAAGCACAAGCGGCTTCAGCCTGGCACCCTGGTGAAAGTACAAACCGAGAAAGGTCCAGCTAATGCGCGAGTGGTGAAGTCGGGCAAATTCATGGTGGATGTGGATTTCAACCACCCGTTTGCGGGCAAAACACTGGTGTTTGACGTTACCGTTGACAGCGTTCGCGATGCTACAGAAGAAGAGCTTGCGCATCGCCATGCACACGGCGCCGGTGGGCACCACCACTAGCGCATTAATCCGCGAGCACTGCTGTGACTATTCTGCTTGCGTCCAGATGAACTCACAGCCAGGCCAAAGGAGGTCCTGCACAGGTAACAACCTGCCCCGATCACTTTGGCCTGCGCTAACACGCCTGCACCTGGTCTGCTACGGCTTCAACTGAACAACCGCAATCCGGCCTGCCTTCACAAGACGAACGCAAAAAGCTCTTGAAACCTCGGCTTGTTCTAAAAAGCAACTCATATCCACATAAAAATTGGGCAAGAGTTAGTTTGCACTAACCTTTTATGCACAATGCAGGGGCATATAGCAAGAACTCAGTTCAACCTTGACGCGCAATGTCATATTTTGTTATTCAAGCCAGGCGGACATCTTAACCTGTTGTTTTTTAAGGGGTTTTTAGCTAGGTTAAAAATTAACCGATCTGTTGGGGCACCAGCGGCTACGGGCCTTTGCCGCAGTTCCTAAGAAGCTATCCACCTTGTTATCCACAGGTTCTGTGGACACTTTTGATAGAATGCCGCCGCCGAAGCCTTCTTAAAAATGCAATATCGGTGCAATAGTTTGTTATATAAAATTGATATTACAAATTAATTTTTATGTCCCTTTAGGAATATAGGGGGCCCTTGGATTGTTATCCGGTGGACCACCTGGGGACAACTTCCGCACTTGATGCAGAAGCGTCGCGCGCGGTGGCCGCCGTTATTTTTTGCTGCGGCTGCGCAAATCCACGCAAGCGGATCTGTTTGCTCGTTCAAACCAACCCTTGAATCTGGACAACTTGTGCATCATTTGTACTCGCCTCCGCAACTGCAGGCTCGACATTGCCGGCGGCGGTCGGAACAGGACCTGAGCGATCCAGACGCAGGTTGACGAAGTCAAACAGGTTGGTGTCCGCCAGCTGAGAGGGAGATACACGTTGTAACGCGGAGAATATCGTCTCTACCCGGCCAGGACTCTGTTTATCCCAGCTCTGCAACATGTCCTTGATGACCTGGCGCTGCAAATTCTCCTGAGAGCCGCAGAGGTTGCAAGGAATTATCGGAAAAGCCCTCTGGGCAGCATAACGGGCAATATCGCGCTCGCGGCAATAGGCCATGGGCCTGATGATGATATTGCGTTTGTCGTCCGACAGGAGCTTCGGCGGCATGCCCTTGAGCCGACCCCCATAAAAGAGATTCAGGAACAAGGTCTCAACGATGTCGTCTTTGTGGTGTCCCAGCGCAATCTTGGTTGCGCCTATCTCCTCAGCAAATCCATACAGGGTGCCACGGCGCAATCTGGAGCAGAGGCCGCAGGTGGTTTTGCCATCGGGGATTACCGACTTGACGATACTGTAAGTGTCGCGCTCCACAATATGGAACGGTATGTCCAGAGCCGACAAATAGTCGGGTAACACATGCTCGGGAAAGCCGGGCTGCTTTTGGTCCAAATTTACCGCAATCAGCTCAAACTGCACGGGCGCAGACTTCTGCAGGCTGATCAATATATCAAGCATGGTGTAGGAGTCTTTACCTCCAGATAGACACACCATGATTCGGTCGCCGGCCTCGATCATGTTGAAGTCAGCTATGGCACTGCCTACCTGGCGACGCAGACGTTTCTGCAGTTTGTTGTATTCCAGACGCTCTTTACGTTCGTGAAGCTCTGACATGGTTCCCCCTCCAAAGATGGCGGCATTGTACGGATTTTGCTCCGCAGTTGGAATTTGATCTTTAGCGGCTAAGCGCTAATTCGCAACAAATGGCCTGATCAAGCAGTAACAGGTACGCTCTTTGCTGCAGACACTGAAAACCCCCATGCGTCAAAAGCTGGACGCAACCAGGAGTTGCCCAACCATGTTTGCCGATCTTATGCCCGAATACTGGCAGGCCGTGTGCAGATACCTGCCTGCCCGCTTCACTGCCCACAGTCCAATCGCTCGGCCGAGCACACCCAGCTTTAGCTGGAGCATCGAAGAAAGCGCGGTACTGCGGGCGCATTTAGGCCGGCCATGCTATTTTGCCGGCTCAAGCAATTCGTTGAAGACAGCCCTGCTTCATTTTGAGTCGCACAGTCCCACCCTGCTGTTTGACGCATGCTGGCCGAACGCCGCCGCCAATGAGGCTTTACTGGTGCAACCGCTGACTATCCGCCTGCAGCATGACGGCCAGATTCTGCTTCTTCAGTTGCACGGGCAGGAGGTGCTGCCATTAAAAAGCGGGCCACTCCTGCGGTTGCGGGTGGTGCAACATGAGTTGAAAGCGGTGCAGTACCAAAGCTGCCACTTCGAGCCCCACTGCGCACCGTCCGCAGAATTTTTACTCCCCTGCGAGGGCCTCTGGCGGGGCCGTCTCATCACCCTGTCTGAAGAGGGGCTGACCCTGGATAGCCTGCAAACCAATCTGCCGCCGCCGGGCGGTCGTGGCGAGTGCCTGCTGAATTTTGGCGATGACCTGAAAATGACACTGCCTGTTATCCTGCGCAGTCGGCGAATTCTCCGCAGCCCCCATCGGCACGCACGCCTGACACTTGACCTTGCAGACCTGAGCGCGACTGAGCGGCAACAACTGGACTCACTGCGGCGCTTGCTTATGGCTTGTGGATCACCGACGGCGGGTTACAATGCCGGCTTTTCGGTGCCCTTTGCCAATGCCTTTGAACAGTGAAGAGATATTACAGTTAGACCGAGCCCATATATGGCACCCCTACGCGTCCCTGGACCCCGAACAACCGCTCTACGCGGTCCGCAGTGCCGCCGGAGTGCACCTGTCGCTTGCCGATGGCCGTCAGCTGGTCGATGGCATGGCCTCCTGGTGGAGCGCAATTCACGGCTATAACCATCCAGCGCTGAATGCTGCTGTCTACCAACAGACGCAAGCCATGGCGCATGTCATGTTCGGTGGGCTCACCCATGAACCCGCCGCCAGGCTGGCCGCCAAACTGGTGGAAATCACCCCCGCGGGATTGAACCGGGTATTTTTTGCAGATTCCGGATCGGTGGGGGTGGAAGTGGCCATCAAGATGGCCCTGCAGTTCTGGCTTTCGCGGAATAGGCCGCAGAAACACCGCATGTTGAGTTTAAAGAAGGGGTATCACGGCGACACGCTCGGTGCCATGTCCATTTGCGATCCGGTCACCGGGATGCACCACTTATTCAGTAAGCTGTTGCCTGAAAACCTGTTTGCTGATGCGCCCGAATGCCGGTTTGGTGAAGCCTGCACGGCAGAACATTTAGCGTCTATTACATCCTTGCTGGAACAACATGCGGATTCTTTGGCGGCCGTTGTTCTGGAACCCATAGTGCAGGGCGCAGGCGGAATGCGCTTTTATTCGGCCGATTATTTGCGCAGTGTGAAGGCGTTATGCCAGCAGTACGACGTTCTGCTGATTGCCGATGAAATTGCAACCGGCTTTGGCCGCACCGGCAAGCTGTTTGCCTGCGAGCATGCGGCCGTGGCGCCGGACATTCTCTGCCTGGGCAAAGCGCTGACCGGCGGCTACATGACCTTGTCGGCAACACTGTGCACAGATCGGGTGGCTCAGGGTATTTGTGCGGGCGAAGCCGGGGTGTTCATGCACGGCCCCACGTTCATGGCCAACCCATTGGCGTGTTCTGTTGCACTCGCCAGCCTGGAGCTGCTGCTGGCTGGCGACTGGCAGTCCAAAGTCGCCGCAATCGAGGCCCAGCTCGGTGAGGAATTGGCCCCTTGCGCAGCCTTGCCCGGCGTCAAAGACGTCAGGGTGCTGGGGGCAATTGGCGTCATAGAACTTGCTCAGCCGGTTGACATGAAGCGCCTGGTGCCAATGCTGGTAGACGCAGGCATTTGGATTAGGCCCTTCGGCAAACTCGTTTACACCATGCCGCCCTACATAATCCGCCCGCCAGAGCTTTCTCGGATTACTCAGGGCCTGTACACCCAGTTGAAGCGCTATTTGGCGAGCGATTGAAAAACCGTGAACTAAACGGCTGACGTTGATAGGCAGCAAAAAACCGGTGTAACCCAATAACGGGCTAAGCTGACAGAGGGCTGATGCCCACGGCGTGGCGCACCTTGCGCAGCATGTCCGCGCTTTGCTCCCGCGCCCTGGATGCGCCGCGCAGTAAAATGCCCTCCAATTCGGCGGGATTGTTCATCAAGCGTTCGTACTCCTGCCGCGCCGGCGCAAGTTCGGCGTTGATCAATTCAAAAAGTTCTTTTTTGGCCTGCCCCCAGGCAATGCCTGCGTCAAATTTTTGCCGCATATCTTCCACCTGCCCCGCCGAAGCAAAAGACTGCCATATTTGGAAGACGGTGGAACTCGCCGCATCTTTTGGTTCGCCCGGTTCCAAAAGGTTGGTCTTGATTTTGTTGATCTGCTTCTGCAGTTGTTTTTCGGGTAAAAACAGCGGGATGGTGTTGTTGTAACTCTTGCTCATCTTGCGCCCATCCAGCCCCTGCAGTATCTGGCCGTGCTCCTGAATGACCATTTCTGGCAGAGTAAAAGTGGGACCGTAGATATGATTGAAGCGTTGAGCAATGTCGCGGGCAATCTCCAGGTGCTGTGTCTGGTCCTTGCCAACCGGTACATGAGTGGCGTTGAACATCAGAATGTCGGCCGCCATTAGCACGGGGTAACTGAAAAGACCCATGGTGATGCCGTAATCCGCGTCCTGCTGCTCACGCAGGTTATCATCCACAGCCGCTTTATACGCATGCGCCCGATTCATCAGGCCCTTGGCCGCGACGCAGTTGAGAATCCAGCAGAGCTCGGAGATTTCCGGCACATCGGATTGACGATAAAACACCACCTTATCGGGATTCAGCCCCAATGCCAGCCAAGTAGCCGCAATCTCCCGCGTGGACTGCCGAATGCGCTCCGGTTCGTGACACTTTATCAGTGCGTGCAGGTCAGCAAGAAAAAAATAAGCGTCAATGTCTTGCCGCTGACTGGCGGCAATAGCGGGGCGGATGGCGCCAACATAGTTGCCCAAGTGTGGCGTGCCGGTGGTCGTTATACCAGTGAGATAGCGCTTCAGGGTCATAGGAATCAATCGTGAGCTGCAAAAGCCCACCATGATACCCGTTTGCCCGTCCCATTCAAAGCCGAGGCCCGGCTGCCTGAGCCGAACTACATGGCTTGATCAGCGTAGTGTAGTGGGTCACAGCCCAGACTGAATCTTGGCAATCAGGCGCGGAGTAATTGCGCATCCCGGCACTGGCTCTTGAGCAGCATTGCGTTGAATCCAGCCTGGCAGAGTAGGTAAACCGCTACGTTCGCACGCCCGCCAGCATCATCAGCCACCAAATAGGTGTGCTCCTTCACCAGATGAGGCATGGCTCGGCGCAGACGGGACAGCGGAACATTGACGCTGCCGGGTTGATGAAAGGCGCGAAACTCAATAGGCATGCGCACATCCAGTAGCTCAAACGGCTGGCTCAGCCCTTGTACTTGCTCGGCCTCAATCGTCTGCAGGACGCTGTTTTTCAACAATTCTGAAAAATCTTCGGCACTGAGTCGCTTCAACAGTCCATTGGAGGTCATGGTCACGGACGCGTTGCGCACCGAGTCACTGATCAGAGCTTCTTCACCAAAGTATTGCCCGGCTTTTAGCTCGGTGCAGATACTGCCGGCACAGTCCGTCACAAGAGCAGTGCCTGCCGCAAGAACGTAAAAGTAGTCGCCTCTGCCACCTTCCCGAATAATTCGTTGTCCTTTTTTAACAAAGACGTTTTCAAACTTCTTGAACAACTCCTGCAACTGCGGCAAAGGCACGCGATTTAGGATTGGAGACTGAAGCAGACAGCTCATCCAGTCCTGGCCCTCGCTAGCCTCGCTGACTTCCATCTGGCCCGTATCCTCGGATGTGGGTTCCAGCTCCTGCATAAACGCGCGCTGGCTCGCCGCCACAAGCGCCTCAACCGTTTGCACAGGTATGGTGAAGAAAGTTACGGGCGTCTTGGCTATGGCAGAGACCGTAGTCGGCTCCTCGGAATTGAGTGTGAACTTGGCTCGCTTAGATCCTCCCAGCACCCTTTCTACATCAAACTCGTTATTGATCAGGTTGATCTCGCCGTCAACCAGGAAATAGAACTCCTGCAGCGACTTGCCCCGCTTGAAAACGATGGTGCCCTTCTTTGCAGACATCGGCCGTGCTTTTAGGGCAGCTTGTGACAAAAATGGTCCATCCAGAACATCAAATAATGGAAACCGCCGCAACACTTCTTCTTTGATCATGCACTGTCCTCCGCTTTGAGGTAAGTTTTGACCAAAATTGTCAGTGTTGCCAGTAACCGCTTAGACTATTAAAGCTGCAAAGGGTCAGTTTTCAGATAATGTTGTAAGATGGTGCACAGATGGGCTATGTCCTTGGCGCCCGCCAGTTCACGTATGGAATGCATTGCAAAGGTCGGAGCGCCCAGGTCCACAGACGGGATTCCGGTTTTTGCCGCAGACATAGGACCTATGGTACTGCCACAGCGCATATCCGCACGGGTAACGTATTTTTGGACGGGCACTCCGGCTTCCTCCGCCAACAGCTGAATCAAGGAGGAAGTACCGCTGGAGGTTGCATACCCTTGATTGGCGTCCAGCTTGATCACCGGGCCGCTGTTCAATTGCGGTGAATGCATTTCATCGTGCTTGTCCGGGAAGTTGGGGTGCACACCGTGGGCGTTGTCTACCGAGACCAAGGTGGAATTGGCAAGCATGCGGTGGCGATCTTCTGCAGCGGGAAGCAGCCGCTCTATCAGTTCCAGCAGCATGTTGCTGTTGGCACCCACATCCGAGGTGGAACCCACTTCCTCGTGATCAAACAGGGCAAGAACCCGAGTATGTGATTTTGGCTCTTCGGCCGATGCAATGAAGGCCTGCAGCCCGGCAGAACAACTGAGCAGGTTATCCAGGCGCGCACTGGCGATAAAATCGTCATTGATCCCCAAGTACGACGCTTTCTGCGTATCGTAAAAACTCAGATCAAATTCAAGAATGTCTTTGGCATCCAGGTCAATGCCATTGTCCGCCAACTGCGCCTGCAATAAATTCTGTATGGTCGGGGCGTGGCTGTCGAACTGCGCGAGGATGGGCCTCATCTGATCCTGCGCGTTGATGCTCCTGCCATTATTGACGTTGCGATCAAGATGAATGGCAAGACTGGGAATGCAGGCAATGGCTCTCTCGAAATTTACCAGGTGATGAGCAAGCCCCCCTTGTTTTCGCACAGTCACCCGCCCGGCAAGAGACAAATCGCGATCAAACCACGGATTCAGCAACACTCCGCCATAGACTTCAATGCTCAACTGCAGGAATGACAGCTTATGACGCTCCGGCCTGGCTTTCACCTTCAGCGTGGGGCTGTCCGTGTGGGCCCCCACAACACGAATCCCGTGCTCGGCCAAATCACCAAATCCCATGACAAATGCAAGTATCGAGGCATCTCGCCTCACCCAGAAATAGCCTTTACCGGGTTGCAATTGCCAGGCATTTTTTGATGCGATCTGCTCAAACCCCGCATTGGTCAACTGCTGCTTTACCTGCTCTACGGCGTGATAGGGCGTGGGCGACGCGTCGAGAAATTCGATCAGCTGTCGTGCTTCTGGTGAACTCATGGATTGATCCTCCAAAGATGGTATTGCGGACTTGGCCGGAGGGCTCTCAGTCGAGCTTTGGGTTTGGCCTTTCTCCCCCAGCGGCCCCTGCACAGATTGCTGCTCAGGCGTGCGGCCCACGGACTTTTTTGCGCTTATTCCAAGATACGGAATTGCGCAGGTAGCTGAGTTCGGCCAACTCAGCAGGCGTTGTATTTCCAGACGCCAGTTGCCGTAAACCCAAAGCCGCTACCGAAAGCGCCGACGGATAAACAGAAGGCTCGATGGCAAGGAAAAGAGGCGCTATTGCGGACTCCACCATCGGCACGCCCGGCCCGAATAGCCCAGCGGCCCGTGGTGGTGACACTGCAAACAGCTCATGGATACGTGTGCAGCAATTCTCAGGTGTATCCAGTGCCGGGGCGGCCAGCACAGAGGTATGACCTTCAACGTTTATATAGGCAGCCCAGTAGAGCTCACCCATGCGTGCATCAAGTACACACACCGCCGTGCTGCACTCGTCATCGCAGTCCATAAATGCGGAATGGGCCATGGCTTCAAGGCTTGAAACAGCGGTCATGGGTATTTCGGCCCCGTACGCCAGGCCTTGGGCAATGCCCAATCCTATCCGCAGCCCGGTGAAAGAGCCGGGTCCGGAACCGAAAGCAATGGCATCCAGCTCTTTTAGCAATACGCCACTGGCTTGCAGAACTTCATCAACCATGGGCAACAGTTTTTGCGCATGTGAGCGCGGCTCGTCACTCTGCAATAAAACCTCCTGGGATGGACCCAGGAGTGCAACCGAGCAGTACTCGGTTGAAGCGTCCAGCGCTAAGATCTTGACCATGAGACAATACACCCGTTAAAACTTTGGCAAAGATTGTAACTCCAAACAAAAAAAGCCGTCACGGGCTGGCCGTGACGGCTTTGAATGGTTCATTTAGACCAGTGTCTAACCTTCTTGTTTGACCTTTGGCGGACGACCGCGCCGCTTTACCGGCGCTTGAACAGTGGATTCAGTATCTGCCTTTTTGGGCCGACCCGGAGAGCGCTTGGCCTTGGCGGGCGCGTCGCCGGTTACAGCCTCTGTAGCCGCTTTCTTTGGACGACCGGGCGAGCGTTTTGCTTTGCTACCAACACTTGCCGACTTGGCGGTTGATGCCTTGGGTCTACCGGGTCTGCGCTTGCCTGCAGCCGCAGGTTTTACTTCCCCGCCGGTGAGCTTAGCCTCTGTAGTAGCCAACTTGGCGGCAACCTTTTTCTCGGCAGCCTTGAGCTTCTTTTCGTCCGCAGCTTCACGTTTTTTGGTCCAGCTTGCCTTGAACTTCTCAACAGCCTTGCTCAAGTCGGCTTCCGCTCTCTCTGAAAGGGTTTTCTGCAGATCACTTCTTCTTTGCTCAGCCGCAGACCGTGCCTCATCCAGCTTAGCCTGGCGCTTGGTCTCGGTCAGTTGGCTCTTGAGCGTGGCAATTTCGGATTTGGCTTCCTTGGCCTTGGCCTTCAAGGTAGCCAACTGCGCCTTGGTGCTTGCGGCAGTACGCTTGGCCGCCGGCGTTTTCGTCTGCTTGGCCTTGGCAGCACTGTCGGCAGCTTTGGTTTTTGCAACGTCAAGCTTCTTGGTTAACGATTCAAGGTTCGCTTCTGCTTTATCCAAAGACTTTTGCACCTTGGACACTGCATTTGCCTCACCAGTGGTGGACTTTTTCATCTTAGAGGCAGCACCCTTGGTGGTACCACGGGGACGACCAGGTTTCTTTGCTACTCTCGCCATTCTTATCTCCTCACTTGGATAGGTTGAACCTATACCAAAAACCATAGCAGAAAAATTTAGCGCAACAAGCGCTCGGGTGAATATTATTTTAAAAAGGGTTTATTTGCACGCCTTTTTAATAAAATTAGCCGAACTTTTGCCAATTACACTGCTTTGCGTCTTTTACGAAGGCAATTGTTTTTCCGGCCACCTCTATTAGGCACTTTATTAAAACTCATGGAGGCCCGCCGCAGACACCTTCAGTTTAAAGAACGCCGACTCTGAAAAACCGTTCCACCCTAAAATACTGGCCTCGACAGATATTGCGCGCTCAGTGCTTGCTCATGCTGCCGTTGCGCGCATGAATCACCTGCAATTTCTTCTCAGCAGCCGCTAACGGTTTGGCTGCGACCCGACCTTCACTTTTGATAATCCCAACATCATTCTTTTCGGAAGGCGGCTTGTGGCATCAGTTGCCGAATGACCAATAGAGTTCCTCGGATCCGGATGCCGCAGAATGATAGAAGAATGGAATGGCAGCTCACGGGTTTCACTGCAACAGGAGCTTCTGGATGAACCGTGGGAAATACTCAGTGTTAGAGCAGGCATTTGAACACATACTTAGCCCGGCACCCTGCGGTAAACCTGCAGTGGAGACCTTCCTGCCTTTACTTCGGCACCATGAGCAACCGGTTGAACCAGTGCATGCATGGACTCAGGCAAACATGAACGGCCACGGCAGCTGCAATAACGCACAGCCCCCAATCAAAGTCCATTAGCGTATGAAGTACTCAACGACAGCCGCTCAGCGGCTGTCAAATAGGATGGTCAACTGGCAGGCTGGATGGCTGCGCTGCAAGTCTGAAACGCGAGACGCAGACAGGCCCCAAACCTGAAGCCAGGCGCAACCGAAAGGGGCGGGCTGAATGGCTTGAGCAGTTCCGCCTGAAGCCAGCTTGACTGCGCATTGGAGGAGATCCCGAAGACCTCCCAGCGGAAAACGCGGCGGTTAACCCAGCACGTTAAAAATGGTTTGGCGAATCCCGGACATATCACCTACGCCGTTGATTCTGGTGTACAGCGGCTTGCCCAGGTCCTGACACAATTTTTTGTAGTAATCCACCAGCGGCTCCGTCTGTTCGTGATACACAGACAGGCGTTTTCGGACCGTGGACTCTTTATCATCTTCCCGCTGGATGAGTGGCTCGCCGGTTACATCGTCAACGCCATCCACTTTCGGTTGATCATACTCCACATGGTAGATACGTCCAGAGTCAGGGTGAACCCGGCGGCCGCTCAATCGTTTGACGATTTCTTCATCGTCAACGTGAATCTCCAGTACATGGTCGATGTCCACACCGGCGGCTCGCATGGCCTCAGCCTGAGGGATGGTGCGCGGGAAGCCGTCCAATAGAAAACCGTTTTTACAGTCTTCCATGGCTATGCGTTCCTTTACCAGGCTGATGATCAAATCATCCGGCACCAGAGCTCCAGACGCCATTATGTCTTTTACCTGAGACCCCAGCGGGGATTCGGCTTTCACGGCGGCGCGCAGCATGTCCCCTGTTGAAATCTGCGGGATGGCGTACGAACTCATGATGAACTTGGCCTGAGTGCCTTTTCCAGCACCGGGGGCGCCCAGCAATATGATGCGCATTTTGAAACGACTCCACGGTTCGAATCCCAACAGCTAGGGATATGGTCAAAATGGGCGCTTAAGATACACTTGCGGCCCACCTTTCTCAAGTCTGTATTGCCAAGTGCTTGCGATTGCGCAACCTTCTGGCCTTCAAATTGCGTGGTATTTTGCGTCCAGAGGCCGCCGATCAGGGAGACCGGCCCTGTCTGGACCGTCGATGTGTGCGAGTCACCGGTAACGTCACACGGCTCGCCCCCGCGCTTGTACTAGGCTGAAGAGTAAGGCACCGTGCACCGCCTTAAGGCCTTTCACGGGACTGAGCGTACCAATAGTCAATTCATTAATTTGCAGCACAGCAGAAGTCGAGGATTATTTATATGAGTTTGCGTGACCTGATCAATAGCTGGGAGCAAAATGCCGGCAGTGCACTTACAGAGGACGAGTACAGCGTTCGACTGACCAAAAAGGATGCGGCCAAAATCTCTGCCCTGGCGGAGATGTATCCCGGGCGAACCCGCGAACAAATCATCACCGATTTACTCTCCGCCGCCTTGAATGAGCTTGAGACCAACCTGCCGTATGTTCAGGGCGACAAGATTTCATCCTTTGACGAGATGGGGGACCCCATCTATGAAGATGTGGGCCCCACCTCCCACTTTGTGCGCCTGGTACGCAAACACTACAAGGACAACAACAGCACTGAGCCGAGCAAACCTTAGCGGCGCAGAGTCACCGGGACGGCAGTCTTACATCAAGCCTGGTGAGCCTTGCCCTGCAGCTTCCCGCAGCGCCAAGTAGCTCAAGACTTGGCGCGAGTTTTGGCCTGCTGCCAGTAGACTTCCATAAGGTCTACCCGGTCGGGGCCAAGCTGCTGGTTGCTCTGCCTGAATTGCTCTTCTATGTAGGTAAAACGGTCAGTGAACTTGGCGTTGGCATTTCGCAGGGCCGTTTCTGCATCCATCCGCAGATGGCGCGCCAAGTTGACCAAAGAGAACAACAGATCGCCCAGCTCTTCCAACTGCTGGTCTTCCGCGCCGGTTATGACAGCCTCCTTCAGCTCACTCAGCTCTTCCTCCACCTTGGCAATCACCTCCGCCGCCTCGCGCCAGTCAAAACCGACATGGGCGGCGCGCTTTTGCAGCTTTGCAGCGCGGGTCAAGGCGGGCAGCCCCAGGGGCACATCCTCCAGCAGGCCGCCTGCTCCCCTGCGTTGCCTTTCCAATTGTTTCAGCGCTTCCCAAGCCACTTTAACCTCTTGGGTCTGGGCCGACTGGGTGTTTGTTTGACTCTCTAGAGTACCATCGGGAAATACATGAGGATGACGGCGTATCAACTTGGCCGTCAGACCGTCAACCACCCCATGAAAATCAAAAAGGTTCTGCTCTTTTGCCAGTTGGCTGTAAAAGATGACCTGAAACAACAGATCACCCAGTTCCTCCTGCAGGTGCGGAAAATCGTCGCTCTCGATGGCCGCTGCAACCTCATAGGCCTCCTCAATGGTAGACGGCACGATGGAGCGGAAACTCTGTTTGACGTCCCAGGGGCACCCCGTGTCGGGGTCACGCAGCCGGGACATTAAATAAAGCAGGTTTGCCAAATCGTGGCGCCCAGCCGGGTCAGCGTTGGTCATGCCCATCTACCTGTTTTTCAAATTCACGTTTTTCGGCGCACGGAAGATACGTTTGGCAACCGGCTTAGCCTGGCTAAAACGCGGCTGAGATCACTAAAGCTTGACACCTCGATGCGCAGGGACATATCCACGGTGTTTTTACTTTTGTTGGAAAAGGTCTGCATTGCACTAACGTTGATTCGCTCTCTGTCCAGCAGCGCCGTTATATCGCGCAGCAAACCATGGCGGTCAAAGGCCTCAACCAAAACGTCAACCGAATAGTACTGATCGGGTTTTTCCGCCCAGTCCACCTTCATGATGCGTTCCGGCTCTTCGGAAGCCAGTTGCAGCAGATTGGAGCAATCCTGACGGTGGATGGACACACCGCGCCCCAGCGTAATAAAGCCGCTGATACTGTCTCCCGGAATGGGTTTGCAACATTGAGCAATGTGTGACATCAAATTGCCCACACCGTCGATGTAAACGTCTGACCCGCCCAATTCCTGCGAAGACGCCCGACCGACCAGAGAAATTACCGGCTCATTGCTCTTGTCGACTTTGAAGAGTTTTTGTGCAACGTTGATGACCCGATCAACGCTTAGATCACCGGTGCCCACCGCGGCGTATAGATCGTCAAGGGTGCGCAGATTCAGCTTGTTGGCCAACTGCTCATAGTTCAGTCCCTCCACGGCCAGCCGACGAAACTCACGATCCAGCAGGGCCCGGCCGTCGGCTACGTTCTGCTCGCGGTCCTGGCGGCGAAACCAGGCCTGCAGACGGCTGCGAGCCTTGGAAGTGGTAATGTAGCCAAGCGCCGCTATCAACCAGTCGCGACTGGGCGACTCGTGATTGCCCGTGAGGATTTCAACTTGATCACCCGTGCGCAGTGCATGGTTCAAAGGCACAATACGACCATTGACCTTGGCACCCTTGCAGCGCAACCCTATATCGGAATGTATGCGAAAGGCAAAATCGACCGGGGTGGCGTTTTCCGGCAAATCCACCACATGCCCCTCGGGGGTAAACAGGTACAAGCGGTCCTGTTCTATTCCTCGAGGCAGATGATCTTCCCAGGGGTTGCCCCCTATTTCATCGTGCCACTCAAGAACCTGCCTCAGCCACTCGATTTTCTGTTCGTAGCTGCTGGAGTTGGGTTTGTCGCTGTCTTTATAGCGCCAATGTGCGCAAACGCCGTATTCAGCCTCTTCGTGCATTGCGGGGGTACGAATTTGTACCTCCAATACTTTGTTGTCCGGTCCTTTAACCGCCGTATGCAAGGAGCGGTAGCCGTTTTCTTTGGGGTTGGCAATATAGTCGTCAAACTCGTGAGGAAGGTTTCGCCAAAGTGAGTGAGCTATCCCCAGCACCCGGTAACAGTCCTGCTCGCTTTTAACCAGAATACGAACCGCGCGGATGTCATAAACTTCGGCAAAGTTGATATTCTTGCGCCGCATTTTGCGCCAGATACTATAGATATGCTTTGCCCGGCCGTTGATATCAACCGCTTCGATGCCCTCTTTGGCCAGTGCCTGCTTAAAATCGCGAATGACCTGATCAATATATTCCTGACGATCAAGCCGCTTTTCATCCAGCAACTTGGCTATGTACTTGTAGTCGTACGGATGCAGATACCGGAATGACAGGTCTTCCAGTTCCCACTTGATGTGACCTATCCCCAGTCTATGTGCCAGGGGGGCGTAAATCTCTGCAACCTCTCGGGCCACCTTCTGACGTTTTTCGATTGGTGCTTTTTTGGCTGCACGAATAGCGCAGGTGCGCTCTGCCAGTTTGATCAGTGCCACTCGCACATCATCAACCATGGCCACCAGCATCTTGCGAACATTGTCAGCCTGCTCTTTACCTTCCAGGCCCATGACCGCATCGCTGGAGTGATTGCAGAACTTGCTGATGGCCGCCATGCGAATGACGCCGCCGATCAGTTTGGCGACTGTTGCGCCAAACTCGTGCTCAACGGTCAGCAGAGGTAGCTTTTCTTCCCGCACACTGCGGTAGAGAATCGCTGCGGCCAAAGTGTCAGCGTCCAACAGTAAGTCGGCCAGTATTTCGGCCATTTCCAGCCCGGCCCAAAACGATGAGTAGCCGTCACTCCAGCGGTTTTCTCCCGCAGCCGGCAAGTTGTCTGCTGCCTCAGCCTTTGCGCATGCGCGGGCCAGCTTGTCTCTGGCGGCTTGATCAAGCTTGACGGCTTCACCGATGCGATTGATCCAGGCGTTGACGTCAACTCCGCCGTCTACGCGGGTAGGCCTATCCTCCCTTACCTTTACCATGCCGTCGCCTTTGATCCAGTGTCCGTGACCAATGTGCTTCTCCGAAGTTCTATGTATCCGATACCCTGAAACTGTAGACCCAAACCCGCAGGCTGCCTGGCAAATGCATCACTTTTAGTCATCCGAACAGCCCGGAACTGAGATAGCGGTCACCCCTGTCACAAACAATGGCCACGATGACCGCATTTTCAACCGTCTGGTTCAGCTCCAGGGCCGCAGACACCGCGCCGCCCGAAGAAACACCACAAAAAATGCCTTCTGTGCGCGCTAAACTGCGCATGGTTTGCTCGGCACTTGCCTGCGATATGTTCACAACTGCGTCGATATGGCGATCGTCAAAAATGCCCGGCATGTATTCTTTGGGCCAGCGCCGAATACCCGGAATGGCGGCCCCCTCCTCCGGCTGCAATCCAATGACCTTAATCTCCGGGTTTTGTTGCTTCAGGAACCGAGAAGTTCCAACAATTGTCCCGGTGGTACCCATGGAGCTTATGAAGTGCGTCACACAACCCCGAGTCTGCTGCCAGATCTCCGGGCCGGTACTTTCGAAATGCGCAAGAGGGTTGTCCGGATTGTTGAATTGGTCCAGCACTTTGCCCCGGCCTTCGCTCTGCATCCGTAATGCGAGGTCGCGAGCGCCTTCCATTCCATCTTCTTTGGATACCAATATCAGGTCTGCACCATAAGCAAGCATCGCCGCCTTGCGCTCCTCGGTTGCATTGGCAGGCATGATCAGGATGATTTTATAGCCCTTTATGGCGGCCGCCATTGCCAAGGCTATGCCCGTATTGCCACTGGTGGCTTCTATCAAGGTATCACCGGGTTTGATGTCGCCCCTGGCCTGTGCGCGATTGATGATGGAAAGTGCCGGCCGGTCCTTCACCGAGCCGGCGGGATTGTCGCCTTCCAGCTTAAGCAGAATCGTGTTGCTGGTTCCCTTGCCCAGCCGCTGCAACCGAACCAGCGGGGTATTGCCAACGCAGGATTCAATGGTGGGATAATCAGTCATAGCAACTCGCTTCAGCTGGAAAGCGCCGACCGTGCGGCGGCGGGTGTGTAAAAGGGTAACAACCGGTTCTGTCCCTGGACGGTCCTCGCCAACGGCGGCAGCCCGCTGCGGCTCCACCAGGCAACGCGGACTTCTCACCAGGAGGCCGCCGCGCCTAGTTTCCTGTCTCTACTGCCGCGTTTGGAGCAGACTTCTGAGGTCCAATATT
>CAYNST010000018.1:0-9685 GCA_964399955.1 uncultured Cellvibrionaceae bacterium
GGGGTATCTTGTGCGCCCGTCGGCAGATTTGCATACCGCCCAGGTGAGACCTTAGCCGCCCAGCGGCCAGGTCAGGCGGAAGGCGCCGTTGTCCAGCGGCTCCGCCAAAACCGACAGGCCGTTGACCAGTTGCTGCGGCGCATTGGCACGCGGTGTCACCGTACCTTCAACCTGCGGCTCGCCGTTGCCCAACTGGTATTCCGCCTGCAGTTCAACCGCAAACGGCCCTTCCAGGTCGCTGATGCTGGCGCGCAGACCGCCGGCGCCGTTGTCGGCCAGGTTGGCACCAAAACCGCCCAAGGGCATCCAGCCATCGCCGTAGTTGACCCGTGCGCCCTGCCACACCAGATTACCGTCCAGCGCAGAGATGCGATCCCTGCTGATAACGGCTCGACTCACTGTGGCGTTGGCCATGCCCCCCAGCAGTACACCGACATTGTCATTCAACAAGCTGGCCGGCAGCTGGTCCACCAGTAACTGCTCCACCCGGGTGGTGCCACCGGCACTGTGGCAGACGTTGCCGTTGACGTTCTGGCTTTGCACATCCAGGCAGGCGTTGGCCAAAACCAGGGGCATCTTGTGCAGCTCCCAGCGCAGCGCGCCAAAATCCAGGGTTTGCCCTGCCACCTGCAGCACTGTGCCCGCTGCCCGCCCCTGCCAGACGGTGCCGGTTACCCCGGAAAAACTCAGCCCCGGAACCGCCTGCTGCGCTACCCAAGCTCCCCAGGTGGCGGGGGTGCGGGCGATGACCACCAGCAGGAAGTAGACCGCCAGACCAAAGAAAAACAGAAGCTTGATGGCTCGCACACTTATTCCCCTTGTTGCAGCTGCAGACTTACAAGTACCGCACCAGGGTGCTGGTCGGCGCCAATGGTGAGGTCGCGGATGTTTAGGCCCTGGCGAACCTCCATATCATGCAGCCAGGCCAGCACTCTGTTGAACTCCGAGGGCGCCAGTCGCACGCGGGCACTGTTGCCGGAGGGCTGAAAGTTCTCCATGCGCAAGCCGTGCTGGCGCAGGCTTTCATTCAGAATGCCATTGAGGCTGCCATCGGCAGGGCCCGCCTGGCCGCCGGTTTGCTGGGTGGCCAACACCTGACCGGCCAATTGCCGTACGTTTTGCTGCTCATCCAGCGCCTGGCGGTTGCGGGTGTCCATGCGCTCAAGGTCACGCTGCATCGGCAACAGCACCACAAACACCAGAATGTAGGTAAGCAGCGCCAGCCCACCCAGTACCAGCATCAGCTGGTCGCGGGGGCTAAGGTCCAGAAAGCGTTGTTTCAGTTCGTTCATTATCCTGCCTCGGATATTCGCAGTTGCGCTTGGTGGGTGTCGCCGAACACGTTGGCGCTGCGGATATCCACGGTGAAGCCCGCCTCCGCTATGCGGTTGCGCAGGGTTTCGAAGGTGGCAAAGCTGTCCGCTTCTACGTTCATTTGCAGCTGGCCCGTGTCGGCGCTATAGCGAAGGTTGCGCACCACCACCTGCTCCATGGCGCCGACGGCCGGGGCAACGCCGGCCAGTAAAGTCACGGCATTGGAGCCTTGTCCACTGCTGGCGGCGCTGCCCAGCATGGCGCGCAATTGGCGCTCTGGGTCCGTAATGGCACCACCGGGCGCCACCTGGCGGTAGATGGCGTCGGTTTGTGCCATGATCGCCCGGCGCTCCTGGTCGGCGCGCATCTGGCCAAACCAGGTGCCGCCCAAGGCTATTGCAAAGGCCGCCACTGTGGCCATAGCGGGCAGCTTCCACTCCTCCAGCCAACGGTTGAAAGGCAGCTTGCGCGCCAGACGGCCGGTGCGGAAGTCAAACAACCCCTGCGAACCAGGGTCTACGACATCCCAGAAACCGGCTACTTCTTCTTCAATTCTCAGCTCTTCATTATCTGCCCAGGGCTGGGGCAGCATGCGCTGCAGCTTGTCCAATGCCTCTTCAGACTCGCCATAAAGCTGCAGGCTGACCGGTTGCACGCTGCTGGCCAAGGCCTGCAGGTACATGGGCACCATGGTTTCTTCAGTGACAAAACCCACGCCTTTGTCCGTGTGCGCCATCAAGGCCCCGTCACTCAAGAGCAAAGTGCAGGCATCCTCGCTGCGAGGCAGCATCAGGTAGTCCACCAGACAGCGCTGCACATCGGCGCCGGTTTCTTCCACCTCGGCAATGCAGGTCTGGATGAATTCAAGATCGCCGTAGGCCACGCAGATACTGCCATTGTCCACCGGGCCGTAGGCAAACTGCATGTCTTCAATGGGGTTGATGACGTGCTCTTCCACCTCAAAGGGTAGAATTTTCAGTAGCTGACGCCGGTCTTTGATATCAGCGGGCAGGCGCTGACTGACAATGTCCGGCCCCGGCAGAACCAGCCAGACCGCCTTGCCTTCCACCGTCTCGCGCAGCAGGTTGATGTCGCCGGCGTAAACAGCATCGCCACGCCAGGTACCTTGGGCGGTGACTTCACGCCACTGCCAGAGATTACCGCCGATTTTTTTAACTAAAATTCGCTCTGCCACGCTCTGTCACTCAATGTTGGTTGGCGGATTTACGCGCTGCGCCCGAGTTGTCTACTTTAAAAATTTGCATCTGTGCGGCGCACAACGACTGTGGCGCCACCAGCTTGGTTGTCACGCATCAGTATAGACTTACGCCGCCGCACCTGTTCGCCCACCAGGGTTTCACCCTCCAGCAGGAAGTAACTGCTGCTGACCTCCAGCGGAACTTCGTCTCGCGGGTCGGTTTGGTCACCCGAGCCGAGGATGGCCGAGACCACCGGCGATTCCACAAAATCGCTGACCTGCTTGTAACCGCCATCGGTGGACTCCGAGTCCTCCAATGGCCGTCGCTCCTCCCGATCCTGGATCAACTGGTTCCAGTCGGGTTCGGGCAGGGGCTCCAAAACGCCGGGGCGATTAAAACCCCGTAACAGTTCCGGCTTCAGGGTATTGATGTTGGGGTATGCATTGGTCGGCAGCACTATTACATAGGGCAACAGTTTGTTGAACAGCTCCGGCGTCACACCCCGCACCATGGACAATTCACTGACCGTGGCCATGGGCCCGTTGGTGATTGGGTAGGGCGGGTTCTGTGACTGATAATAGCTGCGCTCAGCCCCCATTGCGCCCGTCGGGTTGTCGTCCGGGTCCAGCCAATCCTGAATGGCCTCGGTAATTTCAATGGCCACTTGTTGAGTCACCGGGCCTTCCTCCAGCTCGATGGTCTGTAAAAAACGGATGAACAACCGCTGCATCGGGCTGAACTGACCACCAAAGGCGATTGCGGGTGGCCTCTGCGGCTGTGCGCCCTGATTCTGCTGCCCGGTGCCGGTACCGCTGCCGGTACCGCTGCCGCCGGTTGTGGGCGGGTTGGGCACCAGCAGGTTCAAGTTGATGCGCCCCTGAGCGTCTTCCAGGCGGCCGCGAATCCAGCCCTCGTCCGTGGGCAGCGCGCCCATATCCTGCGCCCATTCCTCCCACAGATGATCGTTTTGGCTCATCTGCCCGTCAAACTGCAAAAGTAGCCTTGCCACTTGCTCGCCGCCACTCAAATAGGCGTGGGCCTGCGCACCGTGCCAGCGATTTTCATTGCGGGCCATGCTCAGAGTAAAGCGCCAGCTGACCGAGACCACCACGGTAGTGACCAGCATCACAATAAACAGCGCCAGAATCAGGATAACGCCCTGCTGCCGCGAGGGCCTGCCGGATCTATTTGCTTGAAAGGGCATAGTCCGGTGCTCCTACTGGGTGGTTTGCGCGGCTGCCGGTGTGTTGATAATGCCTGGCAGCAATGAGAACAACCGCATGACCTCACCCAGGTCTTCCAGCTCCAGGGTCACCTCCACCGCCAGCGGCAGGGGCTGCTGGTTGGTGGGCGAGGCGTTCTGCGGCCAGGCATCCAGCCAGGGGCCGGCGGCCAGTGAGGTGGCATTTGGCGGCAGTACCCGCACGCGCAAGTCCGTCACCCCGGTCAAAAGTTTTTGCTGGCGCGCGTCCTGCTGATCGCTCTGCGCCGGGTTGTACCAGGTGTCGCGCCAGAGGGTCTGCTCAATCCAGCGGTAACCAATGCGCACTTCCTCGGTGCGCGGCTGAAACAGCGGGTTGTCCATGCCGCCTCGCAGCACCGTCAGCCAATAGTCCTGACTGCGGGTCACGTACACTGGCGGCAGCGGTGAACCCAGCTCCTGCTGCACCCATTTGGGCAGCGCATTGCGCAGATCGGTCTCCATCAACACGAAGGCGCGATCAATCCTGGCCATGCGGTCCATGGCTTCCCGGGTGGCGCTGGCACCCACCGAGGCGGTGTGGAACGCCTGCGACGCGAGCAGCGCAATGATGGCCATGATGACCAGGGCCACCAGTACTTCCATCAATGTGAATCCGGCGTTGCGCCTTGGTTTACTCAATGGTCAGCCCTGCTCCAGGATGAATCCGGAAAGTTCGGCCAGGTTGGTCTCCTGCCCCTGCATTCGCACCCGCACCCGCAGCCGCAATAATCCCTGCTGGGCGGTAGGCTCGGACTCCACCTGGCGGTCCCAGGTCTGGCCGGCCATGCGGGTATCGTCCGCCATGCGCCCGCTGGGCGTGACGCGCTGCATCCGCTGGGTCAGCAACACCTCCTGCAATTGGTTTTCTGCCACCCAGTGAGCAATCATTACCTCGCGGGTGTGCAGTGTGTGTGCGCTCATGGAGCCAATCTGCATCAGCAGCGCCGGCAGCGCCATGGCCACCACCAGCAGGGCCACCATGACTTCTACCAGGGTGAAGCCGCGTTCAGAAGCCATTGGCAGCACCTTCTCGTCGCTCGGGAGCTTCCAGCCAGACCAGTTCGCCGTTTTCGTCAACTTCCAGGTTTTGCGTAAACCCGGGCTCACGACTGTCGCTGAACTCGATACTGATGGGGGTGATATCTCCACTGCTGTAATAGGCCGCCACGGGTATGGTGCGATCAACCTGACTCTCGTAATCCCAGATCAGGTCGTCCACCGTGACCACCAGTTTCATGGTGGGTGGCAGGGTGATGGGCGGCAGGTTGGGCAGAATCATCCAGCCTTCGCTGCTGGCGGTTACCCAGCGGTAGCGCCAGCCGATGTCGTTGACGTTTTGCCCGCGCTGAACCTGCCAGATGGGCGGCTCCAACAGCAGGCCCATGGTTTCGCCGCTGAGGATGGCGCGCTCACCGGCAAACTCGGCAACGCCCTGGAAGCGCTCGATGGCGTCCCAGAGCTCGTCCTTGGGGCCGCCGCGGTTAATCACCAGACTGACCATGGCCAGGCTCAAGCCGATGACAAAAATTACCGCCATCATCTCGATCAGGCTGAAGCCTCTCTGCCACGGGCGCAGCATGGCAGTTATCGAACCTCGCCTCCGGCGTCATCCCAGTAGCTGCGGTCGGCGTCTGCGTCCTCACCGCCCCGGGTACCATCGGCCCCCAAAGAGATAATGTCAAACGGGCGGCCGGCGTCGCCGGGACTGACGTAGACGTATTCATTGTCCCACGGGTCACGCGGCAGCTTTTCCATGTACTGACGCCATTTTTTAGGCACCGGGTCCACTGTGGGCTGATACACCAGAGCGTCCAGCCCCTGCTCTGTGGTTGGGTAACGAAAGTTATCCAGGCGGTAGGAGTCCAGCGCGGTCTTGATGTTGGCAAAGTGCGCCTTGACCGTTTGGTCCTGCGCCCTGCCCACATTGTCAAATACCTGCGGACCAATAATGCTCAGCAGCAGCCCCATGATCACAATAACCACCATGATCTCGATCAAGCTGAAACCGCCTTGTCCTCTTTTTTTCATAGCTCCCCCTGTTATATTTGGCTCTTATCAGCCCATCATTTGGTTCATTTCAAAGATGGGCAACATAATGGCCATGACAATAAAAAATACAACGCTGGCCATGAACAGAATCATGGCCGGCTCCAGCAGGCCCATCATGGTGCCCAAGGTAAACGACAGCTCCCGCTCCTGGTTGTGCGCCGCGTGCAGGAGTTGCTCTGCCAATTGACCGTTAACCTCGCCACTGGCAGCCATTTGCACCAGCAGCGGTGGAAACTGGCCGCTCTGATCCAGCGCGCGATGCAAGCTGGAGCCCTCCTGTACTGCCACAGCCACGCCCATGCTGGAATCCTGCAGCAGTTGATTGGTCAACACCTGGCTGGCAATACGCAGTGCCTCCAGCAGGGGCACGCCGCTTTTCACCAGCAAACCCAAGGTATTGGCGTAGCGAGCGGCCTCTGCCGTGCGGATGAATTCGCCAAACAGCGGCATCTTCAATTTGAAGCGGTGCCACTTCAACCGACGAGACGGCTCCTTGACCAGTTGCTTGAACAGCACGACCCCGGCAAACAGGCCAATCAGCATGAGCACACCGTAATTCACGATAAAGTCACTGGTGCCAATCAAGATTTCAGTGATCGCCGGAAGCTTCTGCTTCGATTGCGTAAACATACCCGTCAACTTGGGCACTACAAACGCCATCAATGCCATGACTACCCCGGTGCTGACAAACAACAGCACCATCGGGTACATCATGGCCATCTGGATCTTCTGTCGGGTCTCCTGGCTGCGTTCGGTGTACTCGGCCAACTGCTCCAGAACCGGACCTAAAAAGCCTGCGGATTCACCGGCGCGCACCATGGCACGATACAAGGTATCAAAGGCCTTGGGCGACTCACCCATGGCCTGCGCCAGGGACAACCCTTCCAGAACCCGGGAGCGCACCTGCAAAAGCACTCCTTTTACCGCCGGCTTGCGGCTCTGGGTGGCCGCCGCGTGCAGTACTTCATCCAGCGGCAGGCCGGATTGCAACAGAGACGACAACTGGCGGGTAACCAGCGCTATGTCTTTATACCCAAGCTTTGGACCGCCTCGGGAGAATAAAGATCGGCCAAACGATTCGCTGCTGCCGGCTTTTTCCCGCCGGTTGGAGGTTTTGACTTCCAGCGGCTTGAGTTGCTTTTGCCGCAGCAGTGAACGCACATGGCGCTCGGAGTCGCCGTCAATGACGCCCTTGACGGTTTTGCCCTTGTTATCCAATGCCTGATAAGTAAACGCCGCCATGATTTAACCTGAAAATTTATCCTGCAGATCGGCTGAACACGCCAAGCTCTGTCGTGCTTCGGTATGGTGCAGGCCCAGGCGATGCCGTTTTGACACCGCCCGGGAGGAAAGACTGACAAAGGCGTGGATTGAGCAGGTGAGGCAGCAGTTGAGGTGCAAACACATGATCAGGCAAACCTATTATTGTTCGACGACTATATCCAGCTGTGCGCTCGCCCTGCCTAGCCCGCTGCGGTAACCCGCAACAGCTCCTCGACACTGGTGATGCCGGACAACACCTTATTGCGGCCGTCTTCGTCAATGGGCTGACTGAATTCGCGCACGTAGGTCAGCATGGCCTGTTCGCCAACACCCTCATGTATCAACTGCCGCAACCCGTCGTCCACGGGAATCAGCTCGTAAATACCGGTTCGCCCGCGATAGCCGGTGTGATGGCATTTATCGCAGCCAATGGCACGGTAGATAGTGCTGCCCTGCGGTATTCTCACCCGCTCGGCTTCGGCTTCGGTAGCTTCGTGCGGCTGCTTGCAGTCGTTGCAGAGTTTGCGCACCAGCCGCTGAGCCATTAAAGCCTCCAGACTGGAGGACAACAGGAAGGGCTCGATGCCCAGGTCCTGCAGACGCATGATGGCGCCAATGGCCGTATTGGTGTGCAGGGTGGACAACAACAGGTGACCGGTCAAACTGGCCTGCACCGCAATGGCGGCGGTTTCACGGTCGCGAATCTCACCAATCATGACTATGTCCGGGTCCTGTCGCAGGATAGCGCGCAAGCCCCGGGCAAACGTCATGTCGACTTTGGTGTTCACCTGGGTTTGACCTATGCCCGGCAGCACGTACTCGATGGGGTCTTCGACCGTCAGAATATTGCGGGCGCGGGTATTGATGTGACTTAAACCTGAGTAGAGCGATGTGGTTTTACCCGAACCGGTGGGTCCGGTGATCAGAATGATACCGTGGGGTTTGGCCAGCGCCGCTTTGAAATCTGCCAACACCTGGGGCGGCATGTTCAATTGTTCCAGCGAGATGGCGCCGGCCGCCTGGTCCAGAATTCGCAGTACCACGCGCTCCCCGTGGGCCGACGGCATGGTAGAAACCCGCAGGTCTACCGCGTGGCCGGCCAGCTTCACCGTGATGCGGCCGTCTTGCGGTATGCGCTTTTCGGCAATATCCAGGCGCGCCATAACCTTCAGGCGCGACACCAGTACCGGTGCCAGCACCGGCTTGGGCGACAGCACCTCCTTCAAAACGCCATCAATACGAAAACGCACCGACACCCGATCCTCGTAGGGTTCAATGTGGATATCCGAGGCCTTTTCCTGCACCGCCTGAGACAGGATGGCGTTGATCAAGCGAATTACCGGTGCGTCGCCCTCACCACTCAGCAGTTCGCCGTCGTCGATGTCGTCCGCCAGCGCCGTCAGGTCAAATTCATTGCCCATGTCCTCCGCCGCCTGCTGGGCTTCGGAGTCCGTGCTCTGATACACCTTGCTCAAGCGCGCCTTGAATTCCGCCTCTGGAATTTCCTCCAGCTCCATGGGGCCGGCCCAGAAACGCCGTACTTCCATTAAGGTGGCCAGGCTCAGGCCCGGTTTGTGAACCAGCCGGCCGGCGTCAATCATCACGCCCTTGCTGGACGAGAAGGAAAACGGCAGGCGCACCCGCGGAACCGCCGGTTGCGACTCGGCGTCTGCAAATTCAGCCAGCTCTGCGGAATCAAGCAATTCACTATTCATAGCGTAAGCCTATTACTCTGCTGCGGCACCTTCAACAACCGGGGCGGCGGAGGGTGTTACCACCACATCGTCGTTACTGGGGGCCGGCGGCAACTGCAGGTTGTGAAAGGTCATGTCCGGCAGTACGTTCAGATTGTTATTTTTCATGCGCAGAGTGCCACTATCGCGCTGCTTCAGCTGCTGGCCGCGGATGTACTGGTACTTCTCTGCCGTGGCGCCGGATAGTGTTTTGTCATCTCGAATGATCGACACTTTCAAGAAGACCATCAAATTGGCGCGGTTATTACGCGCAGTGTCCGAACGGAACAGCCGACCCAGCAGGGGTAAGTTTCCCAGCAGGGGAATGCGCTGCTCGGTCAGTTCCACATTGTTTTGTATAAGACCACCCAAAACCACAATTTCGCCATCCGCAGCCAGAACTTTGGTCTGAATGGAGCTTTTGTTGGTAATGATACCCTGCCCTGCGGACGCATCCCGAGCGATGTTGGAGTTCTCCTGGGCAATATCCAGCAGAATGGTATCGCCTTCGTTGATGCGCGGGGTCAGGGTCAACTTGATACCCACGTCCTCCCGCTGGAAAGTCTGAAAGGGGCTCAGGTTGCCACCCTGCTGCGACGCCGCACCGGTGAGAATGGGAATGTTCTGTCCCACGGTAAAACTGGCTTCGTGGTTGTCCATGGTCAACAGCGTAGGCGTCGAAAGAATATTGGTTTTGGTGTTGGACTCCATGGCGGTCAACAGTGCCAAAAAGTCGTTGTCGCGGTTGCGACCCAGAACGCCCAGCATCTGCCCCGCAGCACCGGTAAGCGCTTGCGCCAATCCGCCCAGGGCTGTGTCGCTGTCGGGCTGTGCGAAGGCCGGGAAAGCGGCGGTGCCGACCTGCCGAATGCGGCCACTTTCAC
>CAYNST010000018.1:9785-43729 GCA_964399955.1 uncultured Cellvibrionaceae bacterium
TGTGCGAAGGCCGGGAAAGCGGCGGTGCCGACCTGCCGAATGCGGCCACTTTCACTGGACGCGGAGCTGCCGAAAACGCCTTGACTGGTGTTGCGGAATAACCATTGAATACCCAGATCCCGGCCGTCGTTGTCGCTCATCTCTACGAGGATGGCCTCCACCAGCACCTGCGCACGGCGAATGTCCAGACGCTCCACCACATCCAGCAGGGTTTGCAGCTCATCGCCGGAGGCGGTGATCAGCAGCGCATTGGTTTCTTCGTCGGCTTCCACAGTGGCGGATGTCTGGCCTTCAGCACCTGCAGCGCCACCGGGGCCAAGGCGGGACAAATTGGCCATGACCTTGGTCAAAGTCTCGGCCACTGTTTTGGCCTCGGCGTATTCCAGATAGATAACGCGCACATTGCCCGACTGCGAGCGGGGCTTGTCAAGGCGCGTGATCAGGTCTTTGACCCGCTGGCGCTGGAGGTCTTCGCCGGTGATCAGAATGGCGTTGTTGCGCTTGTCCGCAGTCAGGTTGAGCGCGTTTTGCGGCGCCTGATTCTTGTCCTGTTGCTGATCCAGATTGCCGAACACCTGCACCAGGTCGGTCGCGTTGGCGTACTTGAGCTCTACCACCTCGGTAATGGGCGTGGCGGACTGATCCAGGCGCTCGATCAGTTCCCGAATACGGGCAATGTTCTCGGCGCTGTCGGTGATGATGATGGCGTTGGACGGGTCGTAGGCGGACAAATGGGAATGCTGCGGCACCAGTGGCCGAATGGACGGCAGCACCCGCGCGGCGGCAATGTTGCGCAGCTGAATGACCTGGGTCAAAAAGCCCTTCTCGGCAGAGGACTGATCCACCACCGGCACCGGTGAGGAGCGGGCGTCTTTCAGCGGAATGATGCGCAGCACATCTTCGACTTCAACCACCGAATAATCGTGCATCTCCAGTACAGTGCGAAACAACTGCACCAGCTCTTCCTCGTTGAGGGGTTTGGACGAAATAACCTTTACCCGCCCTTTGACTCTCGGGTCGATCACGACCGTGCGGCCAGTCACATCAGCAACAAACTTGATGACTTCCTGGATGTCGGAGTCTTTGAAATTGACGGTCCATGTCTGTGCCCATGTATTAGCCGAAACGGTAAGGGCCAGAGCGCTTGCCGCACCGAGACTCAATAGCTGTTTTAACACGGTTACCCCTCGGAACTCATAGTAATTGTAATAGATTGAGTGGAGCCATCACGCATCACCTGCAGGTTCGCTTCGGTTGCGGTCTTGAGCGCCTGATAGACTTCTCTTACCTTCTGCGGCTCGTTGACTTCTATACCGTTGACCGATACCACGATGTCATCCGTTTGCAGTCCTACCTGATCAAAAAGCTCCCGTTGGCGGCCGGGCCTGACTTTGTAGCCAATCATTCGGCCGTTCTCCGTCGCCACCATAAAGCGCACCACGTCGCCAATATTGCGCGCCTGCTGCAGCTGCTCCGGGCGCACAGTGGCGGTTTGCGGTTCATCCGCCCCTGCGGGCGGCTGGGGCGGCGGCGTGTAGGCAGGAGCACTGCTGGCCATCTCGCTGCCGTCCTCACCGTATAGCCAGAGCTCTTCCAGGCTGCCGTTGTTGTCCAGCACCACCTTGGCATCGTGTATCTCTGAAAGACTGACACCACGCACGCCGGTTATGTCGTCGCCCACCCGATACAGTTGCTGGGTATTGGCGGTGCCGATAATAGCCCAGGAGCGGCTGGGATCGTCAGAGGCTATCAAGCCCTGCAAATCCAGATTCAAGTCGGTGATCTTACGCCTGGGTTCAGCCACCTGCACAGGCTCCTGTACAACCGGCTGGGCATTGTAGTCGCCAAACAGATTGAGCGCCTGCAGAGACTCGACGTCAATACTACGGCCGCCGGCGGCGGAGTCCACACGGGCCACCGATGCCGTGACCGGCGCCGGTGGCAGCTCGGGCTCCGGCGCGATCAACCAGAACAGGCTAGCCAGTGTGTGGCATATCCAGAAGAGCGCCAGGCCGATGATCGCTAAGCGCCAGACCCGGACCGGCACCTTTTTCAGATGCAAGCCCATGCGTGTCAAGCCGGCGTTGGCATTAGCGATAAACGGCGTGTCGGCGACGTTTTTTAGAGCCACCAAGGATCTCCATAGCTGCGCTTTGAGTGGTTTAGATACGGGTTGGAGTCCGCTTGATTCCAGGAGTTAAGCGGCTCAAAGGCGAAAATTACCTTATTATTCGTGCATTACACTATCCCTTAATTCAAAAATTGCTGCAAATACTTTGTCGCGCATATACCCTTTGCAATCCGTTATTTGAGCGCTATTGCTCAGCCTAAAATCTTGCGCCAGGCCGGCGGTGAGCTTGTTCCGGGCAGGCTCTGTTTGTATGCTGTCGGCCCGCTTCTACACAAATACAGTATGACCAGCGTATTCATTATTCAAAACCAGAACGGTTTGCTGCTGAGCAAGCAGGGCGACTGGGTCGACGGCGTCAATGCGGGCCAGGTCTATAGAACCCTCTATAAGGATGAAGCCGTCAATGTCAAAGTTGAATTGTCCGTCCGCGACCCTGGCTTGCGCCTGCGGATTCTCAGCTGCGCCGCGCCGGACAAGGGCCGGTTGCAGCTGGCCGAGCTGGACCAAGTGCATCAGTAGACCCGCTCTATCCGCCTTCGTTCACCGCTCCACTACCCGCTGCTGCAGCTTTGCAAGCCGGTGCACACAATCACCTGCTGCCCGAACGCTACAACGACTATTATTTTGCCGTTCCGATTGTTAAAACTTAGCCGGTTTTTCCGGTCCAGACTGACTTTTTCACTTAATTGAGGCAAGACCGTGGGTGTCAACGACCGTACCTATGCACTGGGACTGATCCCCACTGCGCTGCACGACAGTGAAAACGCGGCCCTGCTGAAGGGTATTCTGCGGGGCATTGAGCGGGAAACCCTGCGGGTTACGGCCGAAGGCCAGCTTGCGCAGACCCCCCATCCCCAGGCGCTGGGTGCCGCTCTCACACACCCCCACATCACCACAGACTTCAGCGAAGCCTTGCTGGAGTTCATCACGGCACCCACCCATAAGATGGACGCGCTGATGGAGCAGCTGCGCAATATCCAGGCGTTCACTGACCGCAATCTGGGCGACGAGTTTCTCTGGAACAGCAGCATGCCCTGCCACATCGACCGCGCCGACCACATTCCGGTGGCCCAATACGGGACCACCAACCGTGGCAAAATGAAGACGGTGTACCGGGTGGGGCTGGGTCATAGATACGGCCGGATCATGCAGACGGTGTCCGGCGTGCACTACAACTTCTCACTGCCAACCGCCTTTTGGGCCTTACTGCATCACGAGGAGGAGTCGACCGAGAGCCTGAGCGAATTCACCACCCGCCGCTATTTTGACCTGATCCGCAATTTTCGGCGGCATTACTGGCTGTTGATCTATTTGTTCGGCGCCTCACCTGCGGTTGCATCCAGCTTTGTCGAGGGCCGACAGCACAACCTGCAGGCCTGGCCGGGCGACGCGGCGACGCTCTTCCACCCCTATGCCACCTCACTGCGCATGGGCGATTTGGGCTACCAGAGCAAGGCGCAGGAGTCTCTGTTTGTCTGTTACAACTCCCTCGACAGCTACGTCAAGACCCTTATCAAAGCCATTGCTACCCCCTACGCACCTTACCAGGCCATGGGAACCGCCGACGCCCAGGGTCAAGCTCTGCAGCTGAACACCGGGCTGCTGCAAATTGAAAACGAGTTTTACAGCGCCATTCGCCCCAAGCGCACCGCTCAAGCTGGCGAGACCGCCTTGACCGCGCTCTGCCACCGCGGCGTGGAATACATCGAGGTTCGCTGCCTGGATCTGGACCCTTTTGCGCCACTGGGCGTCACCGCACAGCAAATACAGTTTCTTGATGTCTTCCTGCTTTACTGCGCGCTGCAGGACAGCCCCAACTGCAATTGTGACGAGTTCAAACGCATTGTCAGCAACCAGAAGCGCGTGGTGTGGGAAGGTCGCAACCCGGAAGTCACACTTTCCGACCCCAGGGGCGAACCGCGCCCTCTGCGAGAGCTTGCCGGGGACCTGCTGCAGGCTTTGGGCCCAGTGGCCGACTTCATGGATACCGCACTTGGGGACGGACAGCAGCCCTACCGCGAGGCCCTGCTGACCCAGCGGAGTAAGGTTGACGACCCCACACTGACGCCCTCCGCAAAGGTGCTTGCAAGCATGCGCAATGACCGCCTGGGGCACAGCGCCTGGGTGCAAAAGCTTTCTCTGCAACACAGAGCACAGCTGGCACAAACCAGGCTGTCGGCCAGGCACGAGCGGCGCCTGCAGGATATGGGCGAGGAGTCCCTGGCATTGCAGGCCAATGAAGAGCGCGAGGAGCAGGCTCCTTTCGCCGACTACCTGCGAGCCTACTACGGGCAATACCAAGCCTGCTGCAGTTAACCGCTCTTACCCGGGGAGGGGCAGCGGCTGCAGGCCCTTCTCAGTTTTGTACGATCAGGCTATTGAAATACAGATCCACCACGCCCGCCTGCTGATCTTCGTTCATTAACAGCTCGCGCACCTCACGCAATGCCTCCTGCCTGAGGGCCTCCTTGCCCTCCTGCGATTTGAGGCTCTCCTCCGATTGCGCGGAGAACAGCATCACCAGGTTGTTGCGCAGATAGGGCATATGGTGCAGCACAGAGTTGGCAGCGGCGGCATTGTCCAAGCGCACGGACACATCCGCCTTGAGGTAACGCAACCGTCCCTGACCGCCGTAATTCACGACAAACGCGGGCTTGAGCGGGATATAAATGGCCTCACCACCCCCACTGCGCCCGTCAGGCGCGTCCTGCTGCGCGGCCGGCGCAGAATCGGCCTGCAGTGGCCGGCAGACCGCCAACAGGATAGTGGCAATAATCAGCAAATTCGCTTTCATGGCATCAGGCGCATCAAATGGGTGACGAATTAAGGTTAGACGAATATCACCCGCCGCAGGCGACAATTCGCAACCACGCTTGGGGCTACTCCACTGCGCACCGGTACTCACCAGCGGGTGTGCAGAGTTGTTTTTGGCGGGCACTTTGTCTAACTTAACCGCTCTATAATCCAGCCACCCATTCTCTCAGGTGTTACAACTCTATGCGCTTGCCACCGGCCAGACTCAGTTTTTTCCTTATTTTTATCGCCTGCACCCTACTGATCCTGATTGCCCTTTACATGGAACACGGCATGGGGCTGTACCCCTGCCCCCTGTGTATCACTCAGCGGGTTTTTGTAATATTGGTCGGACTTACTGCGCTGCTGGCTTTTGCGGTTAACCCGCGCGCGCTGGGCCAAAAGATCTTTGCCGGCCTGGGGATCCTGCTGGCCATAGCCGGAGGCTCTTTTTCCAGTCGCCAGGTGTGGCTGCAGAACCTGCCGGAAGACCAGGTGCCGGCCTGCGGACCGGACGTTGCCTATCTGCTGGAAAACTTTCCGTTGTGGGACGCGCTTTCGGTGCTGTTGCGCGGCGACGGCAACTGCGCAGAGGTGGACTGGACGTTCCTGGGTGTGAGTATTGCCGGCTGGACGCTGGTGGCCTTCATAGGTCTTGCGGTGGCCAACGCGGTGCAGATGTTCAGACGAGACTGACCGCCCACACACGACCAAAGCATGACTCTTGCTCTCTCAATTCGAATCCCCTATTGTGGGGGCATAACGACTTTTTACTTCAACTGGTGTTGGTTAGAGGACTATCTTGATGTTGGACAATTGTGTTTCGGCCCGCGACCGCTGGGGCGGCGTCAGTGAGATCATTGACCGCTGGCTGCAGGAAAGGCAGGATTTGCTGGTGCTTTACTGCGGTTTGTCGCCAAAAAATGAAGCAGGCCTGGTCGACGATCGAGAGACCTCTTTGCGTAGGTTCTGCCAAATACTGGTGGATTACGTTTCCGCTGGCCACTTCGAAGTCTACGAGCAGCTGGTAAAAGAAGGCCGGGACTTTGACGACCAGGACGGTCTGGAGAAGGCCAAGGTTCACTTCAAAAAGATAGATGCCACTACCGAGATCATTCTTGATTTCAATGACAAGTATCAGGAAGTGGATGACCTTACAACGCTGGAGCAGGATCTATCCCACCTGGGCGAGTCTCTGGCGGTGCGATTCGAAGCGGAAGATTGCATGATCGAACTACTGCACATGGCTCACAAGGACCAGGTAGTTCAATAGCGGGCCCCCGCCGGCGCCCTCGACACGCGCGTGCTACGCTTAATTATCAGCAACCTGATTTTAACGCATGCGCCATCACCACCTGCCAAACATCAAAACCTGTGCCATCCTGGCGTTAAGCGCACTGCTGCTGTCTGGCTGCGGCGGTGACTGGCTTGCGCCGGAATCCGACCTGGAAGTGGCAAAAGGCTCGGTGCAAAGCGCCGCCCTGAGCCCACAGGCCGATCTGGCAGTCGTCGGCTCACTTCACCACGGCGTCAGCTTGTGGCGTCTGGCGGATCAGGAACGCGTCTTTGACTGGCGCCACCACGATCACCAACCTACCATCATGGCAACGGCAGACTTTGCCGCTGC
Source organism: uncultured Cellvibrionaceae bacterium (assembly GCA_964399955.1). Classification (GTDB taxonomy): domain Bacteria; phylum Pseudomonadota; class Gammaproteobacteria; order Pseudomonadales; family Cellvibrionaceae; genus CAYNST01. The sequence continues at coordinate 16,337 of CAYNST010000018.1, forward strand.
TGCCCCCCTTGCCGCAACCGCAGAGCAAAATACCCTTACTCTTTGGCAGCTTGACCACGGTCGGGCCCTGCGTTTTTGGTCGGCACCGGCCGACATACTTGCGCTTCAGCTGGACGCCGGCGGCAGCCGAGCCCTCCTGGGGCTGCGCAATCACAGTGCCGTGCTGTTTGATGCCCAACAAGGCGGCGTGCTGCGCAGCTTTCAGCATTCGGCGGAGGTCGTCAGCGTGGCTCTGGGGCAAAGTACAGCGCTGACCGGTAGCCGCGACGGCACGGCCAGGCTGTGGGACCTGCAAAGCGGAAAAAAAATTGCGGAAGTAAAACACAGAGATACGGTAGAGCTTGTTGCGCTGTCTGCGGACGGGCAGCTGGCCCTGTCGATAGGCAAACAGGACCGCGCAGTACTGTGGCACAGCAACAGCGGCGAGACCGTGGGGGAAATCAACTTGAGTGCCGGTTATATGAAACCGGGCCGCAGGATCACCGCAGCACGCTTTAGCGACGACGGCCGCTTTTTATTGCTGGGCCAATCAGGGCAAAAAATCATACTGTGGGACATTGCAAACTGGCAGCCGGTGGCCAGATGGAAGCTGCCGAAAACACGGCGCTGGCCCCCAACAAACCCGAGCATCCTGGCAGTGGCCTTCACCCAGCAGGAGCACCGTTTTACTGCGATAGCCTCCAACGGGCGGGTCTACCACCTAACACACCGCCCACACCCCAGCCACTGATAAGCCACCAGCATGCCGGTTCAGCTAACAGAGCCCGAGAGACACAGCCCGGCCCCCTCACAATGGCAGGGCGCCGGTCATCCAGCTTTGGGGTACGGCCGCTTAGTGGCCGTGACCACCATGGCCTTCAATTTCCGGGTTGATTGCCAGAAGCTCCACTTCAAAAATCAGCGCCTCATTGGGGCCAATTTTGCCTGATGTGCCGCTGCTGCCGTAAGCCAGGTCTGGCGGAATGACCAGCTCATACTTGTCGCCTACTTTCATCAGTTGCAGCGCCTCTACCCAGCCGGCAATAACGCCGTTTACCGGAAAGCTCACCGGCTGCCCGCGCTCAACCGAGCTGTCAAAGACGGTGCCGTCGACCAGTGTGCCGTGGTAATGAACCTGGACAATGTCGTCGGAATCCGGTGATTGGGCGTCGTCTGCACCAGAGGAGATGACTCTGTACTGCAAGCCGCTTTCGGTGGTCTGCACGCCTTCTTTTTCCGCATTCTCAGCGAGGAAGGCCTGGCTCTTCTCCAGATTTTCCTGGCCTGCCGCCTGCATTTCGCTTTCGCGCTGGGTCTGCTGCTGCTCCTGGAACGACATCATGACGCGCTGCTGCTCGTCTTGGGCAATGCGCGGCTCTTTCTCATCCTGCACGTCCTGGATGGCTGCCGCCATTACCGCACGATCAAAGTCCAGGCCATTAGCCTTGGCCTGTTGAGCCATGTTGTAGCCGACTATATAGGTGACTTGCTTTTCAATGGAATCCAGTTCCACTTCTGCATTTTCCGGAGCATTTGCGGCTCCTGCCGGCGACGCGTTTGACTGATCATTGTTGCAGCCCGACGCAAATAGAGCCGTCGCGATAGCCACACTCAACAGGCCTGTTTTACGTACCAAAGTTAAACTCATAATCGTTCCTATTCATCATTCATGATTCTACTTTCGCCCCAGCGCTACACTCAGGCGCTGCACCCCAGGGTACCGACATCAAAGCGAGCGGCCAATAGTAACCTATATTCACAGAACTGCAGAGACCAACAGCACAATTAATGTATTCATTGCCGCTGCACAAATAAGCGCCACCGGTGCGAAATAGCTGATAGAAACCGCCGCCTGCTGCGTACTTTAGCCAAACGCCGGCCAGTGAAGGTGGAAACTTGCTTTAGCCCCAGCCATGACGGCGCGCGTGTCAACCCACGCAGCGGACGCTTCCGGGCGCAGTCCCGCCGCTCTGACAGCGTCCGCTGCATAAAGTTTTGCACACTGATTCAGGTTGAATCCCGGCGGGCATACATTTTCCGTCTAATCCGCGTTATCATCGCGCACCGGAATCAGTCATACGTTCAACTTCACGCACAGGTATTGTTTTATGGCCGCTCGCAAAAAAAATAGTGATCCTATTGCCGATCTGGAAAAGCAGATTGCCAAACTTCAAGATCAGCTGGCAAAAGCGCGGGAGAAAAAAGTCAAGGATGTGGAAAAACTCGTTGCGAAGGCTGGCAAGCAGGTGGAGTCGGGCAAAAAGGCATTGGCAAGTGCCAGAGACAAACAAAAAGCCGCTACCGCAACCCATAAAACCCAAAAGTCCACCAGCAGCAAGTCGCGGGTAGAAAAGGCCCGAGCGGCGGTTGAAGACCGTAAACAGGCCCTTGAGCAGGCCAAAGAAGCTCTGGCGGCGGCCAAAGAAGAACTGCGTAGTGCAAAGGTTGAACGGCTGGACCCAACCGCAACACCCACTGCCAGCGCACCTGCCCGTCAGCCTAAAGCCAAAGCCGCAGCCAAAAAGCGCGGCCCGGGGCGCCCCAAAGCAGCGGCAGCCAGCAAAACGTCCGGCACCGGGGCCGGCACAGTAAAAGCCAAGAAAGCCACAGCCGCTAAACCTTCTGGCAAAGCCGCCGCAAAAAAAGCCAGCAGTACAAAAACGACAGGAGCCAGTACAGCATCCAGCCCTGCCAAGTCCACCCGTGGCAAGAAGGCTGCAGCCAGCACCCCCCCCCCAAGTGAAACCCCGGCAAAAAAACGTCCCGGTCGGCCGAAAAAAGCTGTCGCGGCAGAGGCTGAACAGATGAAACCCGAAGCACCTAAAGCCACTCAGCAGAAAAAAGCGGCCAAGCCCGCCAAGGCAAAACCGGTAGCTGCGCCAAAAGATGAACCCGGCGCACCGGTGCAGGCGGAAGAAGCCATCAACGCGTCAACGCCCACACTTGCGGATTCCGACCTGCTGGAAACCGCAGCGCCCAGTAGTGAGCCAGAAGAGACATCAGAGAAGGACAAAGGCGAAGCCAGCCAGAGCTTCAGCCTGTTTGATGAGCAGGACAAATAACCTGCCGCGCTGGTCTATAACAAAAAAAGCCGCCCTTTCAAGGCGGCTTTTTTGTTTAGAAACGCCAGGAGTAGCCGGCATAGAGGAATTGGCTGTTGATGCCTAAATCGTTCTGCAGGTCATTGAAGCTTTCGTTACCCACTTCTATATGGAGATCGGCGTTGCGCACCGGGCGGTAGTTCAATGCAATGCTGCTGCGCAACCGCAGCTGGCTGTAGTCCGTCGCCTTGCGTTGGGTATAAGCGAAATTCAATTTGGGCGTCACCAGCAGACGACCGCTGAAAAAGCGCAACCGCTCCCCCAACTGCAACGAGCTGGTAGAGGACGAGCTGGTGTCACTGTAGCGCAGGGCAACCGTCGCAGTGTCATTCATACCCAGGAAGTTGGTAGCGTTCAGATGTACACCTAACGAGCTGTAGCGGTAGCTACCCGCCGCGCTCACCGATGGCTCACCCGCCCGTTCCTCCTCACTTAGAAAGAGCGGAACTTCGTTCATTGCCGACTGGTACACATCCACTGAAAGGTCCAGGTTTTCTTCCAGTTTGCGGCTGTAGGACAGTGAGCCGAACTCGGTCACCGCCGTTCTTTGCAAAGCATCGTAGAGCAGGTTGTCGCGGTTGATTTGCAGCCGCAGGTAATCCTCTATGTCCAGTTGCGACTGCCCCACCAGAATATTAGTAGCCGTAAGAAAGGGTGACCGCTGGCGGCCGTAGCTGCCGGTCAGATGGGAGCCGTCGTCAAACCGGTAGGTACTGCCCAACAGCAGGTTGTTGAAATCGGCAAAGATATAGTCGTAATCCAGATTGATATAGGCAGACAGCTGTTCTCCCCGGTAACGCACTTCACCGCCGTAGGCCTTGCGGTCGTCTTCGCCAAACAAGGTCTGCTCGGTGTAATAACTGGCCAGGCGCCACTGATCGCTGAATTCGTAATTGGCCTGCAGGCTGAAAAAGCTGCGGTCCAGGTCGTCGTAGACATCGGCAAACAGCACCGGCTCGCCGTAGTTGAAACCCACGGACAGCTTGTTCATGACCGGGTACTGCACGGATACGCCGTCAAAGGACGAATAGACCCCGGTACGGAAATCCCTCAACCGGCCGCCGGTCAGGTTTAAACCACTGTCGGTGTGGGTGTACTTGATGTTCATGTTGCGCAGCAGGTTACGCGTGGCGCCATCGTTCATCTCATCGTACAAAACATAGCCGTTCAGGCGGGCTTCAAACTCGTGGTCTTCGGTGCGGGTGGCCGCGTGGACGTCAAAATTGGTAGAGATTACCGACAGCACATCCTGGCGGGCAAGCTGGTCGCCGCTGCGGGTCAGGTAACGGTAGGATTGCCCAAACACTCCGCGCACACTGGTGCGGTCACCCTGGTTTTGATAGCGCGAACGACGCAGGGCCTCCTGGCCGTCGTCCATGGCGGTTTCCAACGCCCGCAGCCTTTGGGTAACGCGGGGAGCGCCCAGGGATGCCGGCGCATCCGCCAGCAGGCGCTGATACACCGCTTTTGCCTGGTCGCGCTGCTCCAGCCGCTCAAAGCTTAAGCCCACCAGCTCCCGCGCCCACTCCGAGGTGGCCGCATCGGGCGCCAGAGACAAAGCCAGGTAATGGTTGAGCGCCTGCTTGTAGTTGCCGTCAATGTAATGGGCCTTGGCCTGATCCAGCAGCACCTTGAGCGAGGCCTGGGTAGTGTCGTCAGCGGGGCTTAGCCAAAAGGTCTGGGCTGAACCTTGGTTTAAATGTTCGGGCCTCAGGCCCAGCACGCGTTTGTAATCGTCCCGGCTGATGTCCACGACCTGCAGCCTGCCCAATAGCTCCTGCATCTCTGCAGCAAATTGCGCAGCTTCTTCGCGGCTGGCAAAAAAACCAAACTGGATGACGGGCGAGCCGCTGCGGTTGAGATCGGCTTGCGAGGCGTGCAGCAAAAGGTACCAGTAGCGGCCAAGACGCGGGCGCAATTCCTCAATGGCTTCTGCGGTAAGCGGCATCTGCACTGCAAACTGCGCCTTGTCGTAACTGTTGTAAAGCACCCGAATGGGCTGTTGCTCTTCGTCCCCAGCAACACTGCTGGGCGCAGCCGGCTGCGCCTGAATGGCTCCGACCGGGGTCAGGGCAAGCAGCGCCAGCGCCGTTATTATTTTTCTGGCGGAGATATTCATAGGCCTTAAAATTCACCCACGTAGGTAGAGACATTACGCGGCCGGAGCCAGGCGGTGGTGGTGTTGCAGCCCAGGGCTTTTGCGGCGTCGGGATCGAGGTCCAAGCTGGGGCTTAGGGACGGTTTGGCACTTGGACACACGGAACTGGCACCGCGAAAGTGCATGAGATCAATCATCACATTGTCCCCCCAACGTTCAAAAGAGCGATGACAAGCTCCGCAAACATTGCTTGTCTCCAAATGTGTTGGATTGGCTTCTTTACCTGGTGCAATTCCGCCATTATGGCAACCAACACAGTTTTCCACATTCGGTATCTCCGAATGGTCGACATTGACATCGTTCCAGATGAATACCTGATGACAGGCGCTACAGTTTTCGCTGGCCGGTATATGGCCCGCGGGCTTACCGTCGAACCGCACGTTGTTGTGGCAACTTACACAGGCACCAATGACCAGACTGTGATCCACTCTTAGCACCGGCGTCCAATCCAGAAACTGCCCCGGGCCTTTGTGGCACTCGTGGCAGGAGTTTGGCTGGTTGATGGGAATGTGATCCGGCCCGCGCCCTGTGGCCTGCACGCCGTTGTGGCAGCGGAGACAATTATCGGCAATGCCCTGATCTTCGTGGAAAAAGTGCGCCGGCACAAAACTGATTTCCGAGTGGCACTCCACACAGCGGTTGTGGGTCTCTACATGGGTCGGCGGCTTGCCTGTGGCCTGCACATTGTTGTGGCACTGCACGCAGTTGCCAAACACCTGGGTGTGATCCACATGGGTGATGTCCTGCCACAAGGTGGGGTTGTGGCAGGCGTCGCACTGGTTGGAGCTTTGGATATGGTCCACCGGCTTGGCCTGGGCGTTGAACCGGCCGTTCCACTGATGGCAATCCACACAATTTTTAGGTGTGCCTTCAAACTGGCCGCCAATGTGGCAGCTTTGACAGGCGACAAACGCGTGCGCGCCGTGCAGGTCAAAGCCGGTGGTGGCGTGGTCAAACACTTGCGGCTGCGGGCGCTCGTCGGGTGCGTTGCTTTGGGATGCACTGCCTGCGCCGCTTGCATTGACATCCTGGGAGACCTCCTGTGCCTGCCCCTGCGCGGCAAGGCCAAACAGGGACAGACACAGCAGCCAGAGGCCGAGTGCCACGGCACGGTGTGCCGTTATAAATGATCTTGCCATGGGTTAATCCCGAAAAATCAATTCAAAAAACCGGTTCTGGCTGTGGCAGCGGGCGCAATTTTGGCCAAAGCCACCGTTGTGAATATCCTGCCGCTGGTGACACGCGCCGCACACACTGGGCGTAGCATCCGGCGCCTGCCCGGGCACATGGCAGGACCCGCAGGACAAATCCTTGTGCGCACCCATCAACGGAAACTGGGTTTGCAAGCCGTGATCAAAACGCCAGATGTTCCAGGCGTTGGGGGTGTGACAGGTGTTGCAATTGTCACCTAATGCCCCTTTGTGGTGGTCGTCGGACTTGTGGCAGGCCACGCACTGGCTGGCGGTGCCGGTAAATTGACCGTCCACATGGCAGCTCTCGCAGGCGACAATCTGGTGGATGCCCACCAGCGGGAAACTGCTGAAGTCGTGATCAAAGCGGTTGATGATGCGCCAGCCGTCAGTGGTATGGCAAGTGGCGCAGACTTTCATCTCCGGCGTTCTGTGCGGGTCATCCGCCGCGTGGCAACTGGCGCAGTCGCGCGGCAGCTCGGCGGTCAGTGCGCCGCTGTGACACTGGGTACAGGACAAGTCGGCGTGCAGCCCGGTCAAGTGAAAGCCGCTTTCTTTAGCGTGATCAAAGCTTACCTGTTTCCAGGTCTGGGGCGTGTGGCAGGCGTCACACTGATCCCCGTTGCGGCCCAAATGCGCATCGTCGTTGGCGTGGCAGCTGTGGCACTGGGTAGGGGTGGTTTCCTGCACCACACCGTTGGTATGACAGGCGCGACAAGGCACTTCGCCGTGCTTGTCCAGCAGCGGGAAGTTGGTGGTGCTGTGATCAAATATACGCTTGTCCCAACCGTCTACACTGTGGCAGGTCTGGCACTGCTGACCGTTTTGCCCCGCGTGCACATCCGCCGCGCGGTGGCAGCTTGCGCAACTGGTGTCTTCAAATTCGTATTTTTGCCCGGCGTGACAACTGCCGCAGGCCACTTGCTGGTGCAGGCCCTCCAGCGGGTAGTCGGTAGTGCTGTGATCAAACTTCAATTGCCGCTGCCAATTTTGCGGCGTGTGACAGCTGGAGCAATCCTCGCCCAGGGCACCCTTGTGAAAGTCATCTTCCTCATGACAGGCAATACACTGCGGCTCCGCCACGCGGAATTTGTCATCCGGCTGATGGCAGCTGACGCAGTCCAGCGGTACGTGTTTGCCCTCCAGAGGAAAGCGCGTGTGGTTGTGACTAAAGCTGTCTATCTGCATGTTGATGATGTCTGCATCACGCCCCAGGTGGTCGGCGTGGCAGGTATTGCAGGAATTTTGGCTGGCCAGCGGCGACTGGCCGTGGAAGCCGGTCTTGCTCTGCCGGTCGTCGCGAATGTCGTCGTGGCAATCCAGGCACTGCTGAGTGAGCCCCGCCTTGTTGAAGGCAACGTGGCACGCATCGCACTGCGCCTCGAACTCGGCATGGGTGTGGTGCACCTGACCGGGCATGAGGATGCGCTGCTTGATGGTCAGGCTGTCTGCAGAGGCAGCAGCCGACAGGCCGAGCACCAACACCAGCCAGACGGCTTTGAAAGAATGTTTCATAGTCATAGCGTCAATACATGTGGACCACGATTACGTGGGTGATGATGGTAACCAACATCAAGCCGAAGATGGGCAGATGCACCACGTGCCAAAAGGAAAACAGGCGCTCAAACAAATACAGGCCCGGCAGTTTTTTCAAAATGACCTGCATAACGTCCAGGCAGTTGTGAATTTCCTCCCGGGTTTTGGCAAAGTTCTCGTGGGCCTCCGGGTGCTTCTCGTGGTAGCGCTCAATGTTCTCCACGGTCGCCGCCAAGGCCTTGGATATTACCCTGGCCCGGCGGCGGCCCTTCCAAAGCGAGCCGAAGGTGGCATTGCGCTGCCCGGCAATCAGCGCCTCCAGCGCCACAAAAATTTTAGCTACCCGGTCTTTTTGCTTGGGTGTCACCGCCAGCGAGTTGAGGCTGTCTTGCAAGGTTTGGAAGTCCTTGCGCACCTGCACCAGCTTGATCTTCTCGCCGTGTACTCCGGCGTGTATTCTGCTGTACAAAAATCGTCCGATCAAGCCACTTGTTGCCACGGCCAGCAAACAAATCAAAGCCACCGTGCTGTTGGGCGATCCAAAGCGAAACTGGCTGTGAAACAATATGGCGGTGGGCGCCAGCACGCCCAGCAGCATGTGCAGACGGAACCAATGCCGCAGATGAAACAAATTGCGCAGCGGTTTGAAGCGCTTGCGCAGGCTGTAGGTCAGCAGCATCAGCAGCATCAGCCCGCCCGATAGACCCAGGGCGTAGCCCAGACCGCTGGACGCCGAGATGTAGTCTTCATCGCGGATTGACCAGCCCCAGACAACCAGCGCCAGCCAGCAAAGGGCAAATAAGACGATAAAAACACGATGGGCGTGGGCCAAGTAGCGCCGTTTGAGCGTTACGTTGACCGCCTGTGCATTCGCTGTCATACAACACCAATGATTGCTAACTGAGGGCTCATCCGCTTAAATGCGAGCTGACCGGCAGTAGCAGGTTTATTTTGCGCCGCTATTGAACGGCTACTTATTCTTGCCAACCAAAACCAGGGTACTTGGACAACGGCGAACGGCTGTTGATCAAACTTTGCTGTAACCATTCAGAACCCAACCAGATTTACCCGTAGCTGCGCCAAAAACGGCTGCCTGCCGGTGTAGAATCAGAGTTTTCACCTTGCGCTGCACAGTGCTGGCCGCTGACTGAACGGTTACTGAATGGGCTGGATTGTTACAGTTGGTTGTGATTTTAATCGAATTTGCTTGATTGAGACAGTCAAACGCGGGTTCTAGCCCATACTTCAGCATAGTCTGGCTTTTATTGTCTAAGAGCTGTAATCGGCTTTGCCGGCGCGCAAGTGTGGTAAAACTGTGAGGCTCAGATCGCAGAGGGGCGAGTATGCCGCCGAATATCAGTGGTGAATACTAGTCAGGATTGTCTACACTTGCAATCTGCGCATTGAGGCCCGAGAAACACATCCGTGATGTGCGAGGATTTTTGTGGAGTTTTTAACATCTAATATCAGTATATTCGGCCCGCCCCTGGCTACCATACTTGCTGCCTACTTTATTTGGCAATGGCGCACCACTCACCGGTCGCGCAAGCGCCTGGAGCACGCGTTGAACAGTGGCATGGGCGAGCCGGTATCGCTGCACCCGGTGATTGACCCTGCAAAGTGCATGGGTTGTGGCGCCTGCGTGCTCGCCTGTCCGGAAGGCGACATTCTGGGCTTGATCCAGCGCAAGGCCGAGCTGATCGCCCCGGCCGAGTGCATTGGCCACGGCGCCTGCCGTGCCGCCTGCCCCACTAACGCCATCACGCTGGTCTTTGGGTCGGAGAGTCGCGGGGTGGACATTCCCCTGCTCAGTCCCGACTTTGAAACCAGCGTACCGGGCATTTTCATTGCTGGCGAGCTGGGCGGCATGGGGCTGATCAAAAATGCCATCACTCAGGGGCGGCAGGCGGTAGAAGCCATTGCCAAGCGCGTACCCAAGGGGCATGACTGCGATTTGGACCTGGTCATTGTAGGTGCCGGGCCCGCCGGTCTTGCCGCCGCACTGGAGGCCAAATCCAGAAAACTCAAATTTGTCATTGTTGAACAGGACACCATAGGCGGCACTCTGGCCCATTATCCGCGCGGCAAAATGGTCATGACCCAGCCTGCAGACCTGCCTCTGGTGGGCAAATTCCAGTTCAGAGAGGCCAGCAAGGAGCACCTGGTCAACTTTTGGCACGATGTCATTCGCAAGGCGGATCTCAAGGTCAATACCGGCACTCGGGTGGAGCAGGTTGTACCGCTGGAGTCAGGTTTCAATGTTATAACCACCCGGGGTCAGTACAAGACCTGCAAAGTTCTGCTGGCCTTGGGCCGCCGAGGCACACCGCGCAAGCTGGAGGTGTCTGGAGAGGACCTGCCAAAGGTTGTATACCGTTTGCTGGACCCGGAGCAATACATCGGCAAGCAGGTACTGGTCATTGGCGGCGGCGACAGCGCCCTGGAAGCGGCCACCGCCGTGGCACGCCAGCCTGGCACCAAAACCACCTTGAGCTACCGAGGCAAGACCTTCGCACGCGCGCGCCAGGCCAACCGGGAAAAGGTAAGCACTTCGGAGGAACGCGGACAATTGCAGGTGTTATTGGAGTCAAGCATTAAACAAATCAAACCGCAATCGGTGATACTTGAGACCGCTGACGGTGTCCAAGAGATACCCAATGACTACGTCATAGTCTGTGCGGGCGGGCTGCTGCCCACCCCCTTCCTGCGACAATCAGGTATAGAAGTGGAGGCCAAATTTGGCACAGCTTAAATCTAAGTGGCTGCTCCTGGCGCTGTGTCTGGGCACAATGGAGCCTGTCTGGGCGCAAAACGAGCTGGGCGACGCGCAAAAAGCGGTACGCATGCGGCAGTTTGACAGGGCCTACGCCATCTATCTGGAAGTGGCCAACACCGGCAATACCGAGGCCCAGTATCAAGTCGGCGTACTCCACATGCAGGGCAGAGGCACCCGCAAAGACCCGGCCAAAGCCCGCCAATGGCTGGAGAAGGCCGTGGAGGGTGGCCACCCCGGTGCACAGTACCTGCTCAGTCAAGTGGAAGAAGACCCGGAGCGCTCGCTGTCACTGCTGCGTGCCTCGGCGGATCAGGGTTTTGCTGCGGCCAAACTGCAGCTGGAGCGGCTGGGCGATGAGCAGCCGGTTAAAAGCCAAGTGACTGCACCCACCCAAAGCCTGTGGTTTGGCGCGGCCAGAAAAGACGATGTAGGCACCCTGGAGCGTTTGCTTCAGCAGGGTATAGCGCTGGACTCAACGGACTCCGCCGGCCGAACCGCCCTCTTCCCCGCCGCAGTTGCCGGCTCCGAGAAAGCAATTGCCTGGCTGATCAAACAAGGGTTGAATGTCAATCACCGCGACAAATTTGGCCTGACGGCGGCGCAGACGGCTATTGAGCAGGGGCAAAGCGCCGTGCTCAAGCAACTGCTGAAGGCCGGCGCCGATCCCACGCAAACGTTCAGCAACGGCGACAACCTGCTGCACTATGCCGTGCGCCTGGAACAGGTTCAAAGCGTGGAGCTGTTGCTGAAGGAAGGCGTTGCCGTCAACCATCACAACAAGCGCCGCTGGACTCCCCTGGATCTGGCCGAGCAACAGCAGTCGGGCAAGTTGATTGCGCTGCTCAAAGCGCGCGGTGCCACCACCGGCCAGGGCTGGCAGCAGGGTCGCGAGCAGCTGGATGCCGACAAGCTGGCCAGCCAGATGGGTGCAACCGACAGCGCACTGCCGCCGGCCGCGCGCGCGGTCATCAACAGCAATGAGGCGCTGCTGAAGTCTCTGACCCGACAGAACCCTGCCACCCTGGAAGCCGTGCTGCCGGACGGGTCTACCCTGCTGGTTCTGGCTGTCAAGCACAACAAACCCGAAATGGTAGAAGTGCTGCTGTCTCAGGGTGCCCGAGTCAACACCCGCGCCTACCGTGGCGTGACCGCACTGCAGGTGGCTACCCGCCTGGAGAGCGAGAACATAGCTGCAAGGCTGCTGGAGGCCGGCGCCGACCCCCTGCTGCGAGACGAAACCGGCCGGGACGCAATACACGCCGCTATAGAGGAGGAGCACCCGGGCCTGACTGACAAGCTGCTGTCACGGGTGTTGCGTAGCAATGCGGCCGCCGCGCCGGTAGACGAATACCTGCTGCTGGCCACTCAGCATCATATGAACGACGCCATCGCCATTTTGCTGCCCTTTGCCGGCAAACTGGAGGCGGTGGACGAAATGGGGCGCAATGCCTTGTGGTTTGCCGCCTTCGAGAGCAATATCCCGCTGGTGCAAAAGCTGGTCAAAGCCAAGGTTAACCCGGCCCGCAGGGACGACCTGGGCCGCACGCCTTTCATGATGGCCATAGAGCGCGGCTGTAAGGCCTGCGCGCAGGCGCTGCTTCCCGGTAACGATGTTAACCAGCAGACGGAATCCGGCAATACCGCGTTGATTGTGGCGGCGCAGCAGAAAAACGCTGAGATTACCCGTTGGCTGGTGCAGAACAAGGCCGAGGTTGAGGCACGCAATCAACGCGGCAACACGGCCTTGATGGAGGCGGTGTCCGGTAATGCCAAAGAAGTAGTGCAGATACTGCTGGAAGCTAACGCCAGTGTCACCCGCAAGAACCGCCTGGGCTTCTCCGCCATTGATCTGGCCCAGGAAGTGGACGCGGAGATGCTAAAACTGGTGCGCAGCAAGGCCATCTTCGGCATCTTCTAGACAACTGTTGCGGCCCTACTCAATGCAGTGTGGTCGCTTCATCCGCTTGGCACGCCTGCTGAAAGCGGCTGTGCTCCAACAGGGCGCTGGCCTGTTCCGCAGCGTTGCTCAGGTTAAGGCTTTGCAAATAGTCAAACAGGGTCAGGCACTCTTCGGCGGCATCCGCCTTCGGCAACCGCTGGGTAAGATCCTGCAACCGCTGCAGCATCACCTTCTCCGCCGATAACTCGGCTGCAAGAATATGCTTGCGAATCATTTGCGACTGCACCCGAGTGAAGTTGTTTGCCGATTTCAGATGAGTACGCGCCTGACGCAGGGACTTGACCAGCTCAAGATGGTCAGTGCCTATGGCCTGCAAGGCCTGACTCAAGGCAGCGGGTTTTAGCCTGACGTTGGTGCTGGCAAGCCAGGCCAACCACAAAATCACATTCACACTGGCGCCCGCCGAATCCTGCAGGCGCAGACACGTCTCTTTTACCGCTTCCTGCTGGTAAAGGCAGGTGGCAAAATTCCACAGGCTTTCATCCGTTTCATTGCTCATGGGCAGCTCCGTCTCGATGGCCGAACATCTGTAGATTGGCGTTTATTACACTCCTGTTGCGGAACAGTCGTCAAGCACGCTTCCTGCCGCGCCTCAACACTTTCTGAAAACCAGATCCCAACACCCGTGCCCCAGCCGCTCGCCGCGCCGTTCAAATTTAGTCTCGGGCCTAAAGCCGGGCTTTGGGGCGTAGCCGTCAGTGGTGTTTTCCAGGGTCGGCTCCGCCTTGAGTACGCCCAGCATATGCTGGGCGTAGTTTTCCCAGTCGGTGGCCATGTGCAGCAGGCCGCCGGGCTGCAGCTTGCGGCAAATCAGACTGACAAAATCCGGCTGCACGATGCGGCGCTTGTGGTGCTTCTTCTTGTGCCAGGGATCGGGGAAATAAAGCTGAAAGCGCGCCAGGCTGCCGTCGGCTATGCAGTCCTGCAATACATCCTTGGCGTCGGCCATATAGATTTTTAGATTGTTCGCACCGGCGGCAGCGGTATTGTTGAGCAGCCGGCCAACCCCCGGAGGATGCACCTCGATACCTATGAAGTTGCACTGCGGCTCGGCCGTGGCCATTTGCAGCAAAGAATCGCCCATGCCAAAGCCCACCTCCAGCACCAGCGGGCCGGCCTTGTCGAATACGCGGTTGGCATCCAATGGGCCGTCATACAGGTGCAAACCAAACTTGGGCCAGTGTGCGGTGAAGGCGGCTTGCTGAGCTTCGGTCATGCGCCCGGTGCGCAGCACAAAACTGCGGATGGGTTTTTGCTTGTATTCCGGTTTTATGATCATAACTGCGAAGGTATTACCAAGTCAGGCAGGCCTGCTGCTTAAGCCACTGACGCTGCCGTTGGTAGTCCGGCAGAATACTGGCCAGCAGATCCCAAAAGGCCCGGGAGTGATTGAAATGGCGTAGATGGCAGAGCTCGTGCACGACAACGTAGTCGATCACCGGCGGCGGTGCCACCATGATGAGCCAATTGAACTGCAGCTCGCCCCGTCGGTTGCAACTGCCCCAGCGGCTTTTGTAGAAGCGCACTTTCAAGCCTTGAGGCTGCACCTTGAGCAGGGGTGCGAATTCTGCCACACGGCGCGGCAAATAGGTAAGTGCCTCGCCGCTGTACCAGGCGGCCAGTGCGGCCTTGATTGCCGGCGAACTGGCGGGAGATAAACCCGGTACACTCAAGCGCAGTTGACCGTTCAGCCGCTCCGACGCGCAGGGCTGCGGCACAACCACCAGGCTCTGCGGCTCGCCCAGGAAGGGCACGCTCGCCCCGTCAGCCAGGTCCAGGGGTGCGGGCAGTGCCTGCTGACGCTGGAGATGGCGCGTGATCCAGTCGGTTTTGGCCAGCAGAAACTGCTGGATGTGCACCTCGTCCAGGGCGGCGGGCGCACGCACTGTGACCTCGCCTGCGCGAACGTGAATGGCCAAGGTCTGGCGCCGGGCCGAGCGCACCAGGCGCGCCGCAAACCCCCTGCCCTGCAAACGTGCCATTAGCGGCGGCCGCGCTCAAACACCGCCAGCAGCTCCACATGCGGTGTCTGCGGAAACAGGTCCAGGGGTTGAACCTCGGTCAGCTGGTAGCCCGCGTCCGTCCAGGCTTGGGCGTCACGGCGGAAGGTGGCGAGATCACAGGAAACATACAGTACTTTCTGCAGGTGTCGCAGGCCCGCCACAAAAGGCGCGCGGACTTTGAGGCCGTCCCGGGGTGGGTCCAGCACCAGAAGCTCTGCATCTTGCTGAGCGGCCACCAGGGCTTGCACCGCCGCTTCATTGAACAGGTCGCAGGCCTCAAGTGCGACGCCGGGCAGCTGCAACTGGCGCAGCTCTTCAAGGGCTGCGTCCACCACCTCCACCGCAGTGATTTGCGTGAAGCCGGTCTCGGCGAGAACCCGGGTGAAATTGCCTGCGCCGGCAAACAGCTCCAGCACCGGACTCTGGCGCGGCGTATTCAACAGTTGAGTTTGCAGCCAGTGGCGCATCTTCTGGTTTTGTCCGGCATTGGCCTGATGGAACGGCCGCCGCTGATTGACGCTGGCGGCATCGGCATCGGTTTGCTCGTCGATGTCCAGGGTGGTCCAGGGCTTGCCGCCTGACGGGCGCCAGTCCGCCCGGGGCAATTGCTGCCGCAGTGCCTGCAGGGTTTGCTGATTGGGCTGGGTCAGCACCAGGCACTGTTCAATGTTTGCCAGATTGCGGCTGGCCGGCTGCACAAAGCCCAGTTGTTTACCATCGGTTTTCAACTGGGCGCGCGTGCGGTAGCCGAGCTGCCGCTCTGAGGGCAGTATCGGCTGCACTGCGTCAGGTGCAGTCAGAGAGGCCAAGGCCTTTTCAACCCGCCGCTGTTTGGCCCGCAGCTGAGCGGGGTAGCTGACAAACATCCAGCCACAGCCGCCGCAGCTGTGTTTGCCGGTGCCATGGTGAGGACAGGCCGGGCTGATGCGCTCGGGCGCGGCGCTCTGCACCTCCAACAGCTCGGCGCTGCCGTAGTGTTGCTTCAAGTCAGTGATGCGCAACTTTACCCGCTCCCCCGGCCAAGCGCCGGCGACAAAAAATCGCAGGCCGCGCGGGTGCTGCAGCACAGCGCGCCCGTCACTGACCAGGTCTGCAACCTCGGCGGTGAAGACGTCATTCACGCGTATATCCTGGCGCCGCCCACTGGGAGGGCGTTTGTCGGTGACAATTCTGACCATGTTATTCCGTTGCGGGGATTTTTCTGGGTGACCGGAAGACTGCGGGGTGTACCTGCAGCAGCTTGCGGGTTTCCTCAAACAGTTCCTTGTGTTCGGCGGCCATGGACTCGGGCTCGGAGAAGAAGCTTTCTGTCGCCACGGCAAACAGCTCAGTGGCACTGGTGGCGCCGTATTCGCTCACCAGCGCCGGCTGGCCAAAATAAGGATGGGCGCTGACCGGATGAGCGCGGCTGAGCAATATTGCCCAGGTGCCGTAGGCGCCGCGGCTGTGAAGCAGGGGCGCGCTGGAGTGGGCGGAATTCTGCGCTCGATCTGCCAGCTCGTGCAAGGCGGCGTTGCGGCCACCGTTGAAGTCAAACACGCTCTGGCTGCGTTCATCCCAGGCCAACAGCACCCAATCGGAGCGGTTTTTGATGCGGGCTGCAGGCAGTACCGCGTGGGACACGCTGTGGCGCAGCGCCAGCTCGGCCGGATAAATGTAGATCCAGCGCACTTGCCTGAAGGGCCACTTTTGCGCATTGAGCGACAAGGCGCAGGCGTGCGCAGCCACTGTTACCTGCATGGATTCTGTAGGCAGCAAGCCACCGCAGCCAACAAATTTTTTGTGCCACAGAAAGTAGCGAATTTGTTTTTGCAGCTGCTTTTGCGCCTGCTTCGGCAGCCGGCTGTAAAACGGCACGGCGGTGCGGACCCAAGCCAACCAATGCTCCGGCAAGGGCTTGTTAACGCTGTTGGCCAAGGACCAACGGCGAACCAGCAGGTGCAACAATATCAGCAACAGCAGGGCCGACAGAGCGGCTACCAGCAGCCACGGGTCGTGCATTGCCTCAACGTCCATACGGTCTCCCGGGAAATAACCTCTTCACATCACACGGCCGCTCAGCTATTGCGCCCCGGCCAAAGCCAATGCCCCCAGGGCGCCTGCTCGTGACCCCAGTTCGGCCGGCACAATGAGCGCTGAACCTGAGGGCTGGTCGCCCAAGTAGCCATTCATCAATTGGTTATAGTGCAGGTGTACCTGATGCAGCAAATGCTTTCTTTGCATCACACCGCCGCCCAGTATGATCCGCTCGGGTGAATAATGCAGCGCATAGTTCATGCACATGGCGGCCAAGTAGTAAGCCTGCAGCCGCCAGACGGGGTGCTCGTCCGGCAGTCCGGCAGGATCTTCACCCACGCGGCGGGCAAGCGCGGGGCCGGACGCCATGCCCTCCAGGCAGCGACCGTGGAACGGGCAGACGCCGGCAAAGTCGTCTGCCTCCCCGGCGGGAATAAGCATGTGGCCGGCTTCGGGGTGCATTCGGCCGTGCAGTAACCGGCCATCAACCATGGCACCGGCTCCAATACCTGTCCCGATGGTGACGTATACGGCATTGTTCACCTGCCGGGCGGCACCCCAGCGCGCCTCGCCCAGCAAGGCGGCGTTGACGTCTGTATCAAACGCCGTGGGCAGGCCCAGGCAGCGGCGGAAATAACCCAACACATCCGTGTTGCGCCAGCCCGGCTTGGGCGTAGAGGTGATAAAACCGTAGGTGGCAGAGTCAGGCGTTAAATCCACCGGGCCAAAACTGCCAATACCCAGCTTGACCAGTGGCCCGTGAGACGCCTGCGTGGCGCGGAAGAACTCGCCGCAGGCGGCCAGCGTCTGCGGCGGCGTGGTGACCGGTATGCGGGCTTCTGCAATGATGGAATGCGGCCCCGCACCCACCACACATTTGAAGTCGGTTCCGCCGGCGTCGATACCGCCGTATAAGAGTTCAGCCATGGTTTTGCCTCTGCTTGATGGCGCGCCAATTGCCACTGCTGTCAGGCGCTGCGCGGGAGTAGCCGGAAAAAAAAAGCCGCGACAGAGCGCGGCTTTTTCACGGGCAGACTACCCTGATGTACCGGGTGCATGCCTCCGCACTCAGGCAGAGATCATGTCCTTGATTTTTTTCATGGCGTTTTTCTCCAACTGGCGAATTCTCTCGGCCGATACACCGTATTCCGCCGCCAGATCGTGAAGAGTGGCCTTGTCGTCATTCAGCCAGCGCTTTTGCAGAATATCGCGGCTGCGGGCATCAAGGTTTTCCAGTGCCTGCTCCAGGTTGGTTACGCTGTTGCTTTCCCAGTCGGAGTCTTCCAGCAGTACGGCCGGATCAAAACGCTTGTCTTCCAGATAGTTGGCAGGCGCCAGGTAGGCCGTATCGTCGTCATCGTCAGCGCCGGCGTCAAAGCCCGAGTCAAAGGCCGATAGCCGCCCCTCCATATCCTGCACGTGTTTGACGTCTACATTGAGGTCCTCGGCAACCGCCTGCGCCTCGGCAAAACTGAGCCATCCCAAGCGCTTTTTCTGCCCGCGCAGGTTGAAAAACAGCTTACGCTGCGCCTTGGTGGTGGCGATCTTGACGATGCGCCAGTTGCGCAGGATGAACTCGTGGATTTCGGCCTTGATCCAGTGCACCGCAAAGGATATCAGGCGTACGCCTTTTTCCGGGTTGAACCGCTTGACGGCTTTCATCAAGCCGACATTGCCTTCCTGGATAAGGTCGGACTGCGACAGGCCGTAGCCGGAATACGACTTGGCCACATGGACGACAAAACGCAGGTGGGCCATGACGAGCCGCCGCGCCGCGTCCAGATTGTTGCGGTAATACAGGTCTTCGGCCAGTTCTTTTTCTTCATCTGCGGACAGAATAGGAAAGCCGTTTACCGTCTGTATGTAAGCCGCTAGATTTTGTCCCGGTGCAAGTATGTCAACCGGTTGTAAATAGGTACCCATTAGTCTCTCCTCCTAATCGGCAAGCGCCCGAAGTGTAGCACCTCGATTCAACCAAGACCATTGCCTCCGTGCTGGGGCAGAGTCCTTTTTTTCACCGACTAGGACACATTTTTTGAATTGAAGTTCTTATTGCAGGGGGAGTTTTGGCCATTATTCCGGGTTGATCTCGCCCAGGTGGTGGCCAACGGCCAATCCAGCGCCCAGCCAGCCGAGCACAACGCTGGTCAGGATAACGGACAGCGCTTGTGCAAAGCCCAGGCCCCGCAACTGAAAACTGCTTTGATAGGAACCCGCCAGCGCTTCCACCGGCCCGCTGATCACGTACAGGCCTACACTCATCATCAGACACGCCAACACCCCGCCCAGCAAGCCGTACCAGGCACCGGTATAAAGAAACGGTCGCCGTACATAACGGTCGGTGGCCCCCACCAGCTTGGTGACGATGATCTCGTCGCGGCGGCTCTCGATGGCCAGGCGAATGGTGTTGCCAATGGCCAGTAGTACGCCAAGCCCCAGTAAAACGGCCAGGGTCAAAACCACTTTTCTCGCCAGTTCGAGAAGATGCTGCAGCCGCTCCACCCACTCCAGATCGGCGTCCACCTCGGCAACCAGGGGCTCTGCTGCAATACGCCCAACCAGATCCGTCATCTGCTCAGTGGTAGCCGCGTCTGCCACAGGCGTCACTATGGCCGTAGGCGGCAGCGGATTGTCATCCAGCAGGTGCAGCACCTCGCCAAAACCGGACTGAGCCTGAAACTGAGCCAGAGCTTCATCGGCGGACAGATAAGTGACCCGCTCCACCCCCGGCATCTGCCGCATGCGCTCCAGTAAAGATTCAATGGCCGCCGCCTTGGCGCGGCCATCAATGAATACCGTGATGCTGGGACGGGCGTCCCAGCGCTCTCCCAGGTCCTGAACGTTGTTCAATGCCAGCAGCAGCAGCGCAGGCAGCGCCAGCGCAATGGCCACAACAGCCGAGGTCATCAAGGACTGCACGGGGGTGCTGAGCAAACGCTGCAGGCTGCTGATTGCGGACTGCCGGTGGTGGTCCCACCAACTGGCCAGCACGCCGCTCACACCGGTTCGGGTAAGGCTGGCACCGCGGCTTGATGTCTTTATTGGTTCGCGCATCAGCCCAATACTCCATCGTGCACCAGCTTCCCTCCGTCCAGCGTCAGCACCCGCTGCCGCAGGGCGCGAATCAGCAACGCGTCGTGGCTGGCAATCAGCACGGTAACGCCTACGTTGTTGAACTGCCGGAACAATCGCATGATCTCGGCGGACAGTGTCGGGTCCAGGTTGCCGGTAGGCTCGTCAGCCAGTAGCACCGGCGGTTTGTTGACAACCGCGCGCGCTATGCCTACCCGCTGTTGTTCGCCGCCGGAGAGCGTCTGGGGGTTGGCCCTCTCCTTGTCCAGCAGGCCCACCTTGTCCAGCGCGGCCCGCACTCGGCGGCCAATCTCCCGTGGATGATAACCGGCAATTTGCAATGGCAAGGCAATGTTGTCAAAAACGTTGCGATCAAATAACAGGTGGTGGTTTTGAAAAACCACCCCTATCTGGCGCCGATGAAAGGGAATTTGCTTGGCGCGCATGTGCTTGAGGCTCTGCCCGGCCACCAGCACCTGACCACCCGAAGCGCGCTCGATGAGCATGGTTAGCTTCAACAGGGTGCTTTTACCCGCACCGGAGTGGCCGGTAAGAAATACCATTTCGCCCTGGTCAATGGTGAAGGACACGCCGGCCAGCGCCTCATAACCATTGGCGTAACGCTTGCTGACCCGCTGAAACTCAATCATTCACACTGCCCTGAAGCCCTGGCCGCATAGAATTATGCCGGGCGTGCTGGCATGGCATGCGCGCGGCGAGTGGCAGGTCGGCCGTTAGCCACTCTGGTGTGACTATAGCAATGAATTGCATGGCGGTGCGGGTTCAGGCGACGCCTCCAATGCAATGGTGTGCACCGGGCAACCCCTTAACGGGGTTCGGATTTATCGAACAGCGCATCGACAAACGCCTGGGCCGCAAAGGGCTGCAGATCGTCAATTGCCTCGCCCACACCAATGAAGCGCACCGGCAGTTTGTGCTTCTGGGACAGGGCAAAAATGATACCGCCCTTGGCCGTACCGTCGAGCTTGGTCAACACCAAACCGGTCACTCCGGCGATCTCACGGAAGGTGTCTGCCTGACTGACGGCATTCTGGCCCGTGCCGGCGTCCAGCACCAACAGCACTTCATGGGGCGCGGTGTCATCCAGTTTGCCCATTACCCGTCGCACCTTGGCAAGCTCCTCCATCAGGTTGCGCTTGTTCTGCAGGCGACCGGCGGTATCGGCGATGACAACCTCTATGTTGCGGGCGCGAGCGGCGGAAATAGCGTCAAAGATAACAGAAGCACTGTCCGAGCCGGTCGGCTGCGCGATCACCGGCACCTTGTTGCGATCACCCCAAACCTGCAACTGCTCGACCGCCGCTGCGCGGAAAGTGTCGCCGGCCGCCAGCATGACGGACTTGCCCTGGCTCTGCAGTTGTTTGGTGAGCTTGCCGATGGTGGTGGTTTTGCCCACACCGTTGACGCCCACCACCAGAATGACGTACGGCTGGCGGCTGGCATCAATGGTCAGAGGTTTTTCGACCGGTAGCAGCATGTCGCGCAGCTGCTCCTGCAAGGCTTGATAAAGTGCGCCGGAGTCGGCCAGTTGCTTGCGGGCGACCTTGGCGGTGAGTTCATCGATGATTTCGGTGGTGGCGTCGATACCCACATCGGCAACCAGCAGCTGGGTTTCTATTTCCTCCATCAATTCATCGTCAATTTCCTTTTTGCCAAGCAGCAAATTGCCAAGCCCCTCGGAGAACTGACTGCTGGTACGGGCCAACCCCTGTTTGATGCGCGCAAAAAAACCCACCTTCTGCGCGGGAACCTCCTCCACCGATTCATCGGCCACTTTCGGCAATGGCGCGGGGGGCACCGGCTCTTCCACAATCTCTATCCGAGGTCGCGGGGCGGTGGCCTCGACCGGCGGTGTTTTGACAGGTTTGGGCGCTTCAGGCTGCGGCGCCTGCTCGGCCGGCGCGCCTTTGCCGGTCATGAAGCGGGCAAAAAACCCCGCCTTCATGGCAGTGATATCTTCAACCGAGGCCAGGGGCTCGCCCGTGGGCGTGACGCCGTCTGGGTCGGACTCCGGCGCAGGCTCAGGCGCTGCTTCTGCAGTTTCCAGTTCTATGCGCGGGCGCGGGGCCGTGGCGGCCAGCGGCGGATCGCTCGCCGGAGGCGCTTCAGGCTCTTCTGGCGCAGTCTCGTCCAACTCCGGCTCGGTAGGCCAAAGCGCTTCCGCAGTCGCAAGCCAGGGCTCAATGGCGGCGGGCTCCGGCACTGACTCGGGTACAGACTCGGACTCGGGTTTTGGCTCCGGCTTGTTCTTGTTGCGAAAAAAAGAAAACATAGTCTGGTCAAATCCGGAAAAAGGTCAACTTGAGCGATCGCGCTGCAAAGGTCGCAGCTCAAGGTCGATACGCTAGGTTCAGGTGAATGTCTGTTTGCTTGGGGTGCCTGTGATCAGCTGGCGCTGCTCAGGCGCGCGCGCGACCGTGTTAGCGCAGCGCAGCCACTCCATGCCGTGTATCATATGGCCGGTCGCCCCAGGTCATCCATGGGAAAACTGTTGCCTGCGCGCATACAGGCAGGCGCAGCAAGCCTGGGGTCCAATGCTAACATTTGTCGCTCCAAATTGAGAGAAGCCATTCCCCTTGCCAAATAGAATGTCCCCCAAATCCCCCGCAGCTGCCGGCAAGCTGCGCATCATCGGCGGCCAATGGCGCGGGCGCACCCTGCCCTTCCCAGATGTTGACGGCCTTCGCCCCACCGGCAATCGAATACGCGAAACACTGTTCAACTGGCTTCAGGCAGAGGTTACCGGCAGCCACTGCCTGGACCTGTTTGCCGGCTCCGGCGCCTTGGGTCTGGAGGCTCTCTCCCGCGGAGCCGCACGCTGCGTATTTGTAGAACGTCAACGCCCGGCGGTTCAGCAATTGCGGGCCAATGTGCAAACCCTGGGTGCCAAACAGGCGGAGGTCATCGAAGCCTGCGCACTGGGTTTTCTGCAAGCCTCTGCCGCCGAGCGCTGCGACCTGGTGTTTCTGGACCCTCCGTTTAAATCCGACCACTGGACTGTCGCGGTGCAGCGCCTGGAAAACTATGGCTGGCTCAACCCCGGAGCGTCTATCTACATAGAAACACCGGCCAATTACCCGCTCATTCTGCCGGCCAACTGGCGGCTGCATCGGCAAAAGCGGGCGGGTGAGGTGTGCTATAGCCTGTACCGTTATGAGACAACCTCCGGTGCGCCGGAATAACCTAGTGAGTAAAAAATGACCGGCCCCAAATTGAAGAAAGTGGTATACCCCGGCACTTTTGACCCCATCACCAACGGCCACATAGACCTGGTTCACCGGGCGGCGCACTTGTTTGACAGCGTGGTGCTGGCGGTGGCCGCCAGCCCGCGCAAAAAGCCCCTGTTCACGCTGGACGAACGGGTTGAGCTGTGTCGGCAGATGGTCTCTTCCCTGGGCAATGTCGAAGTTTGCGGGTTTGACTGCCTGCTGGCGGACCTGGTCAAAGAAAAAGGCGCTTATGGCGTGGTGCGCGGCCTGCGCGCGGTGTCTGACTTTGAATATGAATTTCAGCTGGCCAATATGAACCGCGCTCTGGCTCCGGAAATGGAGAGCCTGTTTTTGACGCCGGCGGAGCACCTGTCTTTTATATCTTCCTCGCTGGTGAAAGAGATTGCCTCTCTCGGCGGCAAGGTGGGCAAGTTTGTGCCTGCGGTGGTGGAGCAGGCGCTGAAACAAAAGTTTGCTGACGGCCACTGAGCCGTGGTGAGAACGCCCTGCGGGCGGTTTAGATCACCATTACCCCGTCCGCCTCGATCAGTGCGCCTTTGGGCAGCTCTTTGACGCCGATGGCCGCCCGCGCGGGATAGGGCTGGTCAAAATAGCGGCTCATCACCTCGTTGACCGTCGGGAAATGGCTGAGGTCGGTGAGATAAATATTGAGCTTGACGATGTCTTTAAGATCGCCGTTGGCGGCCCGACAAACGGCGCGAAGATTCTGGAATACCTGCTCTGCCTGCGCGGCAAAGTCATCGGAAACCAGGCTCATGGTATCTGGCAGCAAGGGTATCTGCCCGGATAAATAGACCGTTTCGTTGACCTTGATGGCCTGGGAATAGGTGCCAATGGCCGCCGGCGCGGACTCGCTGGAAATTACCGCTTTGTTTGTCATATCGTTGTGCTCTTGATGCTGTTCAGTAATTTTTGGCTCTCGAGGCCCGGGTCACCGAGCGCATGGTTCGCACCCGGCGCATGACATCCGCCAGGTGCACTCGGCTGCGCACGGCAATGGTCAGAGTGATGACGCTGTGCTGAGCGTCGCGCTCTTTGACATGAATCCCTTCGATACTGGTTTTGGTCTCGGCAATGCGAGTCGCCAAGGACGCAATAATGCCTCGTTCGGATTCTACCTCCACCCGCAACTCGGTGAGAAATTCGCCGCCGACCGTTGCTGACCAGTCCACCTCGGTGATGTTCTCCCGCTTGCTGCGCAGGTCCGCCACATTGTTGCAGGTTTCCCTGTGCACCACCAAGCCTTTGCCGGTACTCAGATGACCAACAATGGGGTCACCCGGGATGGGGCGACAACAGCGGGCAAAATTGATCAGCAGCCCGTCGGACGAGTCAATGGAAATGGGAGCCACTTCGTGCTCGTGGTGCTCATCTTCCGGCCGCAGCGCCTTGGCCACGGCTATGGCCACCCGCTTGCCCATGCCGATGCTTTCGTACAGCTCGTCCAGCGACTGCACCTTGTTCAGATCCAGCAGTTTTAGCAGGGTCTCATTGCTCACCCGCTCCAGAGATATATCCATATTGGCCAAAGCCCGGCCAAGCATGCGCTTGCCCAGCTCCACAGACTCCATATGGTGCTGGTGTTTCAGATAGTGCCGAATGGCGGAGCGCGCCTTGGCGGTAACCACAAAGTTGAGCCAGTTGGGGTTGGGCTGAGAGGTATCGGAGCTGATGATTTTGACTTTCTGTCCGCTCTGCAGGGCCTGCGACAGCGGCGCAGGGCGGTCGTTGATGCGACAGGCTACGCAGCTGTTGCCCACCGCAGTATGCACAGCGTAGGCGAAGTCGACGGCGGTGGCGCCAGTGGGCAACTCGATGATTTCGCCTTTTGGAGTGAAGACGTAAACTTCATCGCGAAACAAGTCCATTTTGACGTTTTCGATGAACTCCAGCGAGTTGCCGGTGTGCTGCTGTATCTCCAGGATGCGTTGGATCCAACGGTCGATGCGGGCTTTGGAGGCGTCGCTGGGGTTGTCGTCCGGGGTGACGGCCTTGTACAGCCAGTGTGCGGCGATGCCGCGGCCCGCCAACTCATCCATTTCTTTGGTGCGTATCTGCACTTCAATAGGCACCCCGTGCATGCCCACCACCACCGTGTGCAATGACTGGTACCCGTTGATCTTGGGGATGGCGATATAGTCTTTGAACTCACCGGCGATGGGCTTATAAAGGTTGTGCACCGCACCCAGTGTGCGATAGCAGGTGTCTATGTCTTCCACAATGATGCGAAAGGCGTAGACATCCATGATCTGGCTGAAGGATTTATTCTTGGAGCGCATCTTGTTGTAGATGCTGTACAGGTGTTTTTCCCGGCCGATCACCAAGGCGCTGATGTCTTCCCGCTCCAGGCGCGCCTCAATGGCCAGCTGGATGTCCTCTACCAGTGCCTTGCGGTTGCCGCGCACGTTCTTCAGCGAGGCCTGCAGGCGGGCCGCGCGCAGTGGGTACATGGCGGTGAACCCGCGGTCCTCAAATTCGATGCGCAGATCGTTCATGCCCAGCCTATGGGCAATGGGCGCGTAGATTTCTAACGTTTCTTTGGCTATGCGGCGTTTCTTTTCCGGGGCCAGCGCGCCCAGAGTGCGCATGTTGTGCAGCCGGTCCGCAAGCTTGACCACAATCACGCGCATGTCCCGCGCCATGGCCAGCGCCATCTTCTGGAAATTTTTTGCCTGTTTTTCTGCCTGTGACTCGTATTCTATTTTTGCCAGCTTGCTGACGCCGTCCACCAGCTCGGCCACGGTCATGCCGAATTGATCGGAGATGGCATCTTTGCCAATGCCGGTGTCTTCGATGACGTCGTGCAGCATGGCCGCCATCAGGCTTTGATGGTCCATGTGCATGGAGGCAAGAATATTGGCGACCGCCAAGGGGTGGGTAACGTAGGGTTCGCCGCTGCGGCGGAATTGCCCGTCGTGGGCCTGCTCAGCGTAAAAATAAGCGCGTTTGACGCAGCGAATCTGGTCGGGTTCGAGGTAGGAGGACAGCCTATGACTTAAAGAATCAATGGTTAACAAGGATGCCCCCCGTAGATGATTTACTCGCCGATGGCGTCGTGGTCTATCATAGGATTGGACCGCGCCGGCGGGCGGATTTCGTCAGGCTGCTCCAATATGGAGGCTACGTCGATCATGCCTTTTTCTATTTCGCGCAATGCAATTACGGTCGGCTTGTCGTTCTCTGCGGGCACCATTGGGTCCTTGCCGCCGGTGGCAATCTGACGGGCGCGCTTGCTGCCAACCAGAACCAGTTCAAAACGATTAGCTACGTGATCCAAACAATCTTCTACGGTAATACGTGCCATGGAATTTTTAATCTCTTGTTACGAGCGAGGTCAGGCAGCCGTGCCGCATCCGCAGCGCGGCTCTTTACAGCAGGGGGCGGATAGTGTACGCAGTTTGCGCAGTTACGACAATAGGCTGCTGAGCAGGTCGCGGTGCTTTTGTGCCTGCTTGATCAGCTTCAGGCGCTCGGCAATGATGATGGCCTTGAACTCTTCCAGCGCCTGCTCAAACACATCGTTCACCAAAACGTAGTGGCTTTCCACATAGTGGGAAATTTCGTTTTTGGCTTCGGCCATACGCGCGTCTATCACCGCCTGCGCGTCCTGCCCGCGTCCGGTCAGGCGAGCGTAGAGGCTCTCACGTGAGGGCGGCAGGATGAACACACTCATGGCATCCGGTACCAGTCGGCGCACCTGCGCCGCACCCTGCCAGTCTATTTCCAGAATAACATCCACGCCGGAATCCAGGGTTTTTTCCACCCACTCGCGGGAGGTACCGTAATAGTTGGTAAAAACCTGAGCGTGCTCCAGAAAGTCGCCCCGCCCCAACATATCTACAAATTCTGTCTGCGACACAAAATGGTAGTTCACGCCTTCGCGCTCGCCGGGACGAATAAGGCGGGTAGTATGAGATACAGACACCTGCACCCGGTCGAGTGACTGCACCAACTTATTGACCAGACTGGTTTTGCCAGCCCCGGAGGGCGCAGATACCGTGAAGAGAGTGCCGCGAATTGTCATTACTGTTGCTGTCCTGTTGTGCGAGCCAGGCCTTGGGGCGGGTTGCCGCTGTGGCGCGGCTTGAGACTCAAGTTTAGCGTTTTTTAACGGCTGAGGCCCAATTATGTGCCATGCACCCAGTGGATGTCAGCTGCAGATGTAACTAATCAACTCACGCCCGGATTTGCCCCTGGCTGCGCTAAAGTGGCCCTCATTCGTGCAAACGCCTTGCTTTGCACAAACTGTGACGTAATTTGAACAGTCCCAGGACCTGCTGAACAGCGCTCTGCAATAACGTCAGCACGCCTGCAGTGGTCGCAGGCGGGAATGACGAGTGCTCATGCCTAG
>CAYNST010000019.1:0-41872 GCA_964399955.1 uncultured Cellvibrionaceae bacterium
TTTGGTGGAGGCGGCGGGGTTCGAACCCGCGTCCGTCAGCTCGCCATCCGCGGCTCTACATGTTTAGATTCCGTCAATTGATTTAGCTCCAAACAGCCCGACGGGCAGGACGTTTTTCGCGATCTCGCTTTAATCTAGCCTGGCAACCACGAGCAGAATTACCAAGCGATCCAGTTCTGTTTGACAGTCAATACCGCGGTACTGGCACCTTGGCATCGACCGCTAGCAGGGTTTAAGCTGCTAGGGCGTAGCTATCGTCGTTTGCGACTATTTTTTCGCAGCTTTGGATTAAGGTGATTCGCTGCCCTCACCACATGCACCTTGGACTTTGTTACCAACGTCGAATCCATATCGCCCCCAAAGGGGTAACACTTATGCAGTATACGCCGGAACACCGGTTTTGTTAACTGCGGTTTTCTTTAACTGAGGGTTGAGCCCTGGAGAGGGCCGTTCTTTTGGCCTGGTTCAGTGCCTTGCAGCATTGGCAGATTGCCAAACCTGTCACATTCTGACATTGGCCAGTGCCTATAGGTTCCCGTATCGTGAGCGCGCTTCTGTGCCGTCCGTCTGCCCCAGTAAACCCTAGGCGTTCAATCCGCTATGACCTTGCTTAATTCCCGGCGTTCTATTGGCTCCATAGCCTTGGCTGTCCTGCTGCTGGGGTTGTGGCTGTTGCCTATTGCCTATGCCCTGCCCAATCCCTGGGGCAACTCGCTGATTCAAGAGCTGCATGAGTC
Organism: uncultured Cellvibrionaceae bacterium; assembly: GCA_964399955.1. Taxonomy (GTDB): domain Bacteria; phylum Pseudomonadota; class Gammaproteobacteria; order Pseudomonadales; family Cellvibrionaceae; genus CAYNST01. The sequence continues at coordinate 738 of CAYNST010000019.1, forward strand.
GGGTCACAGCTACCTGTTTTTTGTGTTTCAGCTGGCGCTGCTTGTGCTGTTGCGGCGCATGGATGGTGCATCGGCCTGGTTGGGCACGGGGGTGCGGCTGATGGGGCTGGCCACCGCCATCAGCTTGAGCGCGGGAGCCCTGATTGAGATTGTTCAGCCAATTTTTGGCCGCACGGCCAGCCTCACGGATATTGGCAGAGACCTGCTGGGCATTGTTGCAGGCAATTTTTTTTACCTCGCCTGCCAGCGGCGATGGCCTCTCTGGGGGCGGGGCCTGGCGCTGGCCTTGGCCCTGGGCGCCTTGCTGCTGGCCAGCGCCCGGGTGTTTCCGCTGGCCAAGGCCGAGTGGATGCGGGCGGCGTTGTTTCCCACCCTTACCAACTTTGACGAACCGGCGCTGGATTTGCACCTGCGCAGTGTGCGCTGGGCGCGATTGACCATGGTACCGGCCCCGCGCCAGTGGACAGGCAATGGCAGCCGCGTGGCGCGCGTGGTAATGCCCGGCGGCCGGCGCTGGCCAGGTGTGATGCTGGAGTCGCCCTACCCAGGCTGGGATGGCTATAAAACACTAAAACTGGATGTATTTTCAGTTAATGCGGACGCGGTGCGCATTGCGGTAAACATCTACAGTGACCGTCATGGGCGCAGGCCCTTCATTTACCAGGCCTTCAACCTGCAACCCGGCATCAACCGTCTGAGTGTGCAATTGGAGCGCGGCACGCCACTGGCGGAGGTGACCATCCGCAACCTGTTGATTTATTCGATAACGCCAGAGCAGGACCTGACGGTTTACATCGACAACATCCACCTGGAATGATGGCGCGTATTTGACTGTAGAAACAGCGACGACCTAAAGCTGTCATACTGCCCTCGCATTCATCAACCATCAGGAGTTATCGCATGACCGTTAAAAAATGGCTATTGGGAGCATCACTGTCCGTTTATTTGGTAAACAGCGTTGGCTGTGGGGTGCTGCTGTATCCCGAGCGACAGGGGCAATCGGGCGGCAAGATAGACCCGGTGGTAGCGGTGCTGAACGGCGTTGGCTTGCTTTTCTACGTAATTCCAGGCCTGGTTGCCTTTGCCATTGATTTTCACCAGGGCACCATTTATTTGCCACCCGGTGGCGACGGCCTTATCTCCAACGACGATCTTGAGCGCAACTACAACGTAGTTAAAGTAGACGGCGAGATGACTCAGGAAAACATTGAAGCGGCGCTGAAAGCAGCCCTGGGCCACGATGTGGATATCACCGCAGCCAATGTGCAGGCGCAGGTGATTAAAGATGGCTTGCCCGGCTTGGACAATGCCTTTGCTTTGGCCCAGGCACGCACCCTGGCATCACTGTAACCCGGCCCCCGGCCTGACGTTAACGCTCAGGCGCGCAGAACAGTACCAAAATGCCACAAAAAAGCCGGCCGGCCAGGTGCACACGCACTGGCCGGCCGGCTTTTTTGCTTCGGGGGCTGCTGCCTGGGCTAACGCGCAGTGGTACTCATCACCCGCTGCTTTTGCCGGTTCCAATCCCGCTCTTTTTCGGTTTCGCGCTTGTCGTGCTGCTTTTTGCCCTTGGCCAAGCCCACTTCACACTTTACCAGGTGCTGCTTCCAGTAAAGCGCCGTGGCCACTACCGTATAGCCTTTTTGCTCTGTGGCGTCCTGCAGCTTTTCTATTTGCTTGCGGCTTAACAGCAGCTTGCGGCTGCGGGTAGGGTCGGTGACAAAATGGGTGGAGGCCGCCAGCAGCGGCTGGATGTGCGCACCCAGCAGCCAGGCTTCATTGTTTTTGAAGATGACGTAGCTGTCGGTGAGTTGGCCCTTGCTGGCGCGAAGGGCTTTTACCTCCCAACCGGCGAGCACAAGCCCCGCCTCAAACCGCTCCTCTATGAAGTAGTCGAATTTGGCGCGCTTGTTAAGGGCGATGGTGTTGCTTTGATTCTGTTTTTTGGTAGCCATATTGGTGCGCATTATAGCGATACACAGGCCTGGCGGGGGGAACTTTTTTGTAGTGCGGGAAGATCGGTTACAATGGCCGCCGTAACACGGGCGACCGCTTTCATTCAGAGGCACGGCAATGGATCAACGAGGCGTACACGGGGTTTGGAGCAGCCGCTGGACTTTCATTCTGGCGGCGACCGGCTCTGCCGTAGGGCTCGGCAACATCTGGAAATTCCCTTACATTGCCGGGGAGAACGGCGGGGGTGCCTTTGTCTTTGTTTATTTGGCCTGTATCGCCTTGATTGGCGTACCGGTGATGATGGCGGAGGTGCTGATTGGCCGGCGCGGGCGCCAGAGCCCGATCAACGCCATGCGCCTGGTGGTAAACGAGGCGGGCGCTCATCGCGGCTGGGTGAGCATTGGCTGGATGGGGGTGCTGGCGGGACTGTTCATTATGTCCTTTTACAGCGTGGTGGCCGGCTGGGCCCTGAGCTACATTTTTGCCGCCGCCAGCGGCAGCTTTACCGGCTCCAGCATGGCGGCCATTGACGCCGAGTTCAATGCCCTGCTGGGCAGCCCCGCCCGCCTGCTGCTGTGGCACAGCGTATTTACCGTGATGACGGCCAGTGTGGTGGCACTGGGAGTGACCCGGGGGCTTGGGGCGGTAGCCAAGTACATGATGCCTTTTCTGTTTTTTTCTTTGCTGGTGCTGGTGGGCTACAGCTTTACCAATGGCGATTTTGCCGGCGGCGCGGCGTTTTTGTTTTCATTCAACTTTGGCATGCTGACCTGGGCGGGTGTACTGACGGCGCTGGGCCACGCGTTTTTTACTTTGAGCCTGGGCATGGGCGCCATCATGGCTTACGGCGCCTACATGCCGGCGCACGCGTCCATTGGCAGGACGGTGGTCACCATCGGTGTGCTGGACACGGTTGTTGCTCTGGTGGCGGGGCTGGCCATCTTTCCCATTGTCTTTGCCACACCCGGGCTGGAGGCCAGTTCCGGCCCGGGTTTGTTGTTTGTGTCCTTGCCGGTGGCCTTTGGCGGCATGCCGCTGGGCACGCTGTTTGGCACGCTGTTTTTTATTCTGGTGGCGGTCGCGGCCTGGAGCTCTTCCGTCTCCTTGATTGAGCCCGGCGTAGCCTGGCTGATGGAAAGCCGCAGGGTCAATCGCCTTGCCGCCACTGCCCTGCTTGCCGGCAGTGCATGGCTTTTAGGCTTGCTTTGCGTACTGTCTTTCAATGTGCTGGCGGGGTTCAAGCCCTTGCTGCTGCTGAACAGAACGCCCTTCGAGTTCCTGGACTTTCTCACCTCCCAGGTCATGTTGCCGCTGGGCGGGCTGTGCATTGCCGTGTTTGCCGGTTGGTTCATAAGCAGGCGCAACTTGCAGCAGGAGTTGCACGCAGAGGGGCATGCGTTATTTCCTGTCTGGCACTTCCTTGTGCGGTATATTTCCCCAGCATTGATCGCTTTGGTCATGGTGCTGACACTCATCAACAGTTTTAAGGGGTAAGCGTGAGCAAACAGATCGAGCGCCGAGCTTTGGTAAACCACAGCGCCGAACAGATGTACGATTTGGTGAACGATATCGAGTCTTACCCGAGCTTTATGTCTGGCTGCGCCAATGCGGTTGTTCTGGAGCGCAACAAAGACAGCCTTACCGCCCGGCTTGAACTGTCCAAATCGGGTATCCGGCAGAGCTTCACCACCAGGAACACCTTGTCTCCGCCCCACGCCATTGACATGCAACTGGTGAGTGGGCCGTTCAAGAAGTTTCATGGCCGCTGGGAGTTTCGCCCCATTGATGAGTCGTCCTGCGAGGTGGTGTTCAGGCTGGATTACGAGTTTTCCAGCTTTCTGCTGGGGCTGACCGCATCACCCCTGATCAACGCCATGGTTGGCGAGCAGGTGGACTCGGTTTGTCAGCGGGCACTGGTGCTTTACGGTTAACCACTTTAGTCTTTGACGAGGCATGCGCAAATATGACAGACGAGACGATGATCAAGGTGGAAATTGCGTACGCTCTGCCGGACAAGCAGCGGCTGATCGAGTTGAAGGTGCCCGCAGGCACTACGGCGTTCGAGGCGGCAGCGCGCTCTGGCATAACCGATAGCTTCCCCGACCTGGATCTGGAAGCGGCGCCAATGGGCGTGTTTGGCCAGGCGCTTGGCACCAAGGGCACGGCCGCAGCCAAAGGCTATGTACTGCAGGACGGTGACAGGGTGGAGATCTACCGCCCACTGAAGGCGGACCCTAAAGAGGCACGCCGCAAGCGGGCTGCAAAAGCGCAGGGTACGGCTGAAGATTAACCGTCCTGGGTCTGCTGGGCGTCTTCTATGTAGGTGTCCTCAACCGGAACCTCCGCGTTGGGCTCGTAGTCGCCGTCATAGTGCACCAGCTGATCGTTTTCAAAATATACGGTAAAACGGCGGTCGCGCAGAACGTCGCCACCCCGGCGCAACTGATAAATATAGTCCCAGCGGTCCTGGTGAAACACATCACTGACCAGCGGGGTGCCCATGACATACTGCACCTGGCGCTTGCTCATGCCGGTTTTTAGCTGGTCCACCTTCTTCTGGTCTATGATATTGCCCTGCTGCACGGCAATGCGGTAAACCCCGGGAAAGCGCACATAAGAGCAGCCTGCCAGGACCACAGCCAGGCTCAGGCAAAGCGGCTTCCAAAGATACGTTAAGCGGTTTTTTTTCATGCTGGGGTTCCAGAGTTACGTCGTGGCGGGGATAATACCGGATTCACAAAGCAAGGCAACCGCCGTACCGCCTGATTTTCAAGACCGCTGTCATCGCGCCGAGTGCTGAACGTGCCCGCTTACGCCACCCAATATCAACGAGGAAGCTCGCATGTCCGAGAACCATGAACTGCGCAAGGCAGGCCTGAAAGTTACCCTGCCGCGGGTCAAGATACTGCAGATACTGGAGCAAACCACCGACCGCCATCTGAGCGCCGAAGACGTTTACAAAGCTTTGCTTGAGGCCGGTGATGACATTGGCCTGGCCACCGTCTACCGGGTACTGACCCAGTTTGAACAGGCGGGGCTGGTTGAGCGCCACAATTTTGATGGCGGCCACTCTGTGTTTGAAATTGATAACGGCGAGCACCACGACCACCTGGTTTGCACCGAATCAGGCAAAGTGATTGAGTTTCACAATGCCAGGATTGAGCAACTGCAGGATGAAATTGCCAAGGAGCTGGGGTATGAGCTCACCGGCCACAGCCTGGTGCTCTACGGCAAACCCAAGAAGTAAATTCTGATCGCGCCCCCTCAATAACCCGCACCCGCTCCGGACGCAGCCAAACACACCCAGCTTCGACTGCGCCGGGGCCTTCAGGTTCCGGCAGTATTTCAACAGCTCCGGCGCCCACGCACAGCCTTACCCGCTGCGGGCGACACTTTAAGCCGTTACACCCAGCATGGCGCGGGCGTGTGCCACCGACTGGTGGGATTCCCCCCCCATCATGCGGGCAATCTCCAAAACCTTGTCTTCACCGGTCAGATCAACAATTGCTGTGGAGGCGCTGTTTTTGCTGACCGACTTCTCCACCTTCAAGTGGTTGTGCGCCTTGCTGGCCACCTGCGCCAGGTGGGTCACGCACATCACCTGCGCCGACTCGCCCAACTCGCGCAGCATCTGCCCCACCACATCGCCGGTGGTGCCGCCAATGCCTACATCCACTTCATCAAATACCAGAGTGGGCGTCACCGACGTTTTGGCGGTAACCACTACAATGGCCAGACTGATGCGCGACAGCTCACCGCCGGAGGCGATTTTGGCCAGAGGCTTGGGCGGCTGGCCCGGCACGGTCGAGATAAGAAACTCCACCTGCTCTGCACCCGCCCGGGCAGGCTCTGCATTGGCGTGCAGTGACACTTCAAATTGTGCGCGCGCCATGGCCAGCTTGCTCAGCTGCTGGTTGACCGCCCTGGCCAAAGCCTTGGCGGCTTTGCTGCGCAGCTGGCTGAGTTTGGCAGCGGCGGCGCGGTAGCTCACCTCCGCCTCCGCCATGGCTTGCTCTATGCCCTGCAACTGTTCGTCGCCACTTTGCAGGCCGCGCAGCTCTTCGGCCAATTGCTGATGCAGCTCCAGCAGCGCCTCGGGCGCCACCCGGTGCTTGCGCGCCAAGTCGTACACGGCGGTGAGCCTGTTTTCTATTTCTGGCAGCTCATGCGCGTCGTCGTTGTCGCCGTCGGCGGCGCGGGCCAGCTCGTGACCGGCCTCCTCCACCTGGATCAGTGCGCTCTGCAGCATGGTCTCAACCTCACTCAGGCGCGCCGACCTGCCCGGCAGGTTCTGCAACAGGGTCAGGGCGCGGTTCAGGCGCACCTCGATGGAATCCTCGCTTTCACAGCAGATATCCTTTACCTGCTCACTGCAGCGCATGATTTCTTCCGCGTTGGCCAACTGCTGTTGTTTTGTCTCCAGCTGCTCAAGCTCCCCGGGAGCCAGGCCCAGCTGGTCCAGCTCTTCCACCTGATAACTCAGCAACTGGAAGCGTGCATTCAGCGCCTCACTCTGCTGGCGCACCTCGTCCCCCTGGTCGCGCAGGGCGCGCCACTGCTGGTATATTTTGGCGAGGGCGTCCGCCTGTGCAGTGTGCTGGCCAAAATCATCCAGCAGGTGCCGGTGAGTGGCGGGCTTCAGCAAAAACTGATGCTCGTGCTGGCTGTGCATATCCACCAGCAGATCGCCCAGGCTGCGCAACTGCGCCAAGGTTACCGGCCGACCGTTGATGAACGCCCGTGAACGGCCCTCGAGGGTAACCACGCGCCGCAGCAGGCATTCCTCATCACCCAGCTCCTGCTCGGCCAGGTACTTGCGTACTGCCGCCAACCTGCCAACGTCAAAGGCTGCAGACACCTCGGTGCGCTCGGCGCCCGCCCGTACGCGGTCGGCATCTGCCCTGTCGCCCAGCGCCAGGCCCAGCGCCTCCAGCAGTATCGACTTGCCGGCGCCGGTCTCTCCGGTCAGGGCCGTCAGCCCCGGCTTGAAGGTCACGTCTTTCTGCTCAACCAAGGTGAAATCGCGGATATGTAGGTGGGTTAACACGGGCTGCCCTCACGCGGCTAAATAGTGGCTATTTATACAGTAGTATAAATCTCAAATCCAGCCTCTCCAGCAATTGCCGCAGCGCTTTTTTTTGTGCCTTGAATCCGCGTTTATCGCCCCCATAATAGCTGGCAAAGTTAACGGCTGAGATTTTGGAGAGCTATCGTGAGTCAAGACCGCAACGATTTGGATGATTTACAGGACGATCAGGTAGAGTTGAGCGCCGGCCAGGCAGACAGCTCCGCCTCTGCGTCGTCCTCTTCTGCATCAGCATCCTCTTCCGCCTCCAGCGGAGAGGGAGCCAACCCGGCGAATGCCCTCTATGAAGAGTTGGAGCGTCTAAAGGACGAACTGGCTCAAACCAAGGAGCAGGTGCTGCGCACTCAGGCGGAGGCGCTGAACATGCGCCGCCGAGCGCAGCAGGATGTGGAGAAGGCGCACAAGTTTGGGCAGGAAAAGATTGTCAGCGACATCCTGCCCGTGGCCGACAACCTGGAGAGAGCCGTGGCCGCAGCCGCTGCCAAGCCAGACGACATGCAGGCAATGATCGAGGGCGTAGAGCTGACGCTCAAAAGCCTGCTGGATGCCCTTAAGCGACACTCGGTCGAGCGTGTTGACCCGCTGGGTGAGCCCTTCAACCCCGAATTTCATCAGGCCATGACCACTATTGAAAGCCGCGACTGTGAGCCCAATACGGTGCTGGACGTTTTTCAGCGTGGTTACACCCTGCACGGTCGCCTGGTGCGCCCGGCCATGGTGGTGGTAGCAAAAGCACCTGCAGGTAAGGGTTGAATTTGGCAAGTCCGGGCCAATATTCACAGCCATGTATTAAACCGGCCTAGCCGGCTGAACAGTTTTTCATTGACACAGACGCTTTGAGCCCCGCCGTTAGAAGCCGCTCACAGCCCGAGAGGAGATTGCAAGATGGGTAGAATTATTGGTATTGACTTGGGCACGACGAATTCCTGCGTGGCCATCCTGGAAGGCAACAAGCCTAAAGTGATCGAGAACGTAGAGGGTGACCGCACCACGCCGTCCATCGTTGCCTTTACCGAAGACGGCGAAATCCTGGTGGGTCAGAGCGCCAAGCGACAGGCTGTCACCAACCCAACCAACACGCTGTACGCCGTCAAGCGCCTGATTGGCCGCAAGTTTGACGACGATGTGGTGCAAAAAGACATCTCCATGGTGCCTTACAAAATCACCAAGGCCGACAATGGCGACGCCTGGGTAGAGGCTAAAGGTGACCGCAAGGCACCGCCGCAGATTTCTGCCGAAGTATTGAAGAAAATGAAAAAGACCGCCGAGGACTACCTGGGCGAGCCGGTGACCGAGGCGGTTATTACCGTACCGGCCTACTTCAACGATTCACAGCGTCAGGCCACCAAAGACGCCGGGCGCATTGCCGGGCTTGAGGTCAAGCGCATCATCAACGAGCCCACCGCAGCGGCTCTGGCCTACGGCATGGACAAAGCCAAGGGCGACCGCACCATTGCGGTTTACGACCTGGGCGGCGGCACCTTTGATATCTCCATCATCGAGATTGCCGATGTGGACGGCGAGCACCAGTTTGAAGTGCTTTCCACCAACGGTGACACCTTCCTGGGCGGTGAAGACTTTGACATGCGGCTGATCGAGTATCTGGCCGCCGAGTTCAAGAAGACCAGCGGCATTGATCTGCACAACGACCCGCTGGCTCTGCAGCGTTTGAAAGAAGCCGCCGAGAAAGCCAAGATCGAGCTGTCCACCAGCCAGCAAAGCGAAGTCAACCTGCCCTACATCACGGCAGATGCCTCCGGTCCCAAGCACCTGGTGATCAAGCTGACCCGCGCCAAGCTGGAGTCCTTGGTTGAAGAACTGGTCAAGCGCTCCATGGAGCCGGTCCGCATCGCCTTGAAAGACGCGGGCTTGAGCGTTGACAAGATCAGCGATGTCATTCTGGTGGGCGGGCAAACCCGCATGCCGATGGTGCAGAAGTACGTGGCTGACTTTTTTGGCAAAGAGCCGCGCAAAGACGTCAACCCGGACGAAGCCGTTGCTGTGGGCGCAGCCATTCAGGGTGCGGTATTGTCCGGTGACGTAAAAGATGTGCTGCTGCTTGATGTGACCCCGCTGACGCTGGGCATTGAGACCATGGGCGGCGTAGCCACAGCCCTGATCGAGAAAAACACCACCATCCCCACCAAAAAGTCGCAGGTGTTTTCTACGGCGGAAGACAGCCAGACTGCGGTGACCATTCACGTGGTGCAGGGCGAGCGCAAACAGGCGTCACAGAACAAGTCACTGGGGCGCTTTGACCTGGCCGACATACCGCCTGCGCCGCGCGGCATGCCGCAAATTGAGGTGACCTTTGATATTGATGCCAACGGCATCCTGAACGTGTCAGCCAAAGACAAGGCCACGGGCAAAGAGCAGTCCATCATTATCAAGGCCTCTTCCGGTCTGAGCGATGACGAAATAGAAAAAATGGTCAAGGACGCAGAGGCCAACGCCGAAGCGGACCGCAAGTTTGAAGAACTGGTTGCGTCCCGCAACACACTTGAAGGCTTGATCCATGCCAGCAAAAAAACGCTTGAAGAAGCAGGCGAGAAAGCGACTGCAGATGAGAAGACTGCAATCCAAGCCGCTATCGCCGAAGCCGAAGAGGCAGTTAAAGGTAACGATAAAGAAAAAATTGAAGCGGCTACGAAGCAACTGACCGAAGCGTCCGGCAGTCTGGCGCAGAAGATGTACGCCGAGCAGTCTGCTGCAGACAAAGCACAGCCGGGCGAAGGCAGCAAGGACGGCAAGAGCGCTGCGGATGACAGCGTGGTTGATGCCGAGTTTGAAGAAGTCAAAGAAGACAACAAGTAAGGCAAAAGGAGGGTTGCGGGCAGTCAGCCCGCTCCTTTAAACCGGTGGCGCGGAGTGCGCCACCCAACCTGAGCAGGGCTGCAGCCCTGCTTATTGTTTTGGATCACCAATCGGCGCAGCTCTCGTGGCAGTGATCGCCGATCCTATTCTGGAATGCTGAACGCGCATGTCTAAACGAGATTATTACGACGTACTGGGTGTATCGCGGGATGTCTCCGAGCAGGAACTGAAAAAGGCCTACCGACGGGTAGCTATGAAGTTTCACCCGGACCGCAACCCCGGTGACAAGGAAGCCGAAGAAAAATTCAAGGAAGCCAGCGAGGCCTATGAAGTACTGTCCGATCAAAACAAACGCCAGGCCTACAATCAGTTTGGGCACGCCGGCGTCAACAGTCAGGGCGGCATGGGCGGCGGCGCGGGCGGCTTCGGCAACTTCTCGGATATATTCGGCGATGTGTTCGGCGATATTTTTGGCGGCGCGGCCGGCGGGCGCGGAGGCCCCTCGCGCGGTTCAGACCTGCGCTATACCCTTGAGTTAAGCCTGGAAGAAGCCGTGCGCGGCACCTCGGTTAAAATCAAGGTGCCCACCCTGGTCAGCTGTAAGACCTGCAGCGGCTCTGGCGCCAAACCCGGCACCAAGCCCACTACCTGCTCCACCTGTGGCGGCCATGGTCAGGTGCGCATGCAGCAGGGGTTCTTCTCTGTGCAGCAAACCTGCCCCACCTGCCGTGGCAAGGGCAAAACCGTCAGCGACCCCTGCAGCGCCTGCCACGGTCACGGTCGCGTCGAAGAAACCAAAACGCTCAACGTCAAGGTGCCTGCAGGTGTTGATTCCGGTGATCGGATCCGCCTGGCGGGAGAAGGCGAAGCCGGCGCAGACGGTGGGCCCAGCGGTGATCTGTATGTGCAGGTGGCAGTGCGGGACCACGAGTTTTTCCAGCGCGACGGCCGTGACCTTTACTGCGAAGTGCCCATTGGCATTGTTGAAGCCTGCCTGGGCGGCGAGATAGAAGTGCCCACTCTGGACGGTCGAGTCAAGCTGAAAGTGCCCGAAGGTACACAAACCGGCAAACTGTTCCGCCTGCGCAGCAAGGGTGTCACCTCCGTGCGCGGCGGTCCTGCGGGCGACCTGCTCTGCCGCGTGGTGATTGAAACGCCGGTAAACCTCAACGGCAAACAAAAGGACATGTTGCGCGAGCTGCAGTCGAGCATGACCGGCACCAAGCACTCGCCCAAGCAATCCAGTTGGTTTGAAGGCATGAAAAACTTTTTTGGTGACATCAAGCTCTGACGCACTGCAAGTAACGGTTCAGCGCCTCCCGCGACCGTGTCAATCGCGGCCGAATTTGTGCCACGCAGCTCTGGGCAAGTTCGGGCGTGAGCTGAACAGTGACAACTGCGACTGGGCCACGCGGCCCGGGCAGTGATCGTTGCCACCGCTATCACTCGCGGGGTGTTGTTGCCAAGGCCCCTTGACCGCGTGCAGCCCAGGCTTCACAGTTTGCCACCCCAATACTCTTCCGAGCGGCTGCCATCATGAAAGCCATTGCCAATACCTTCCTGCAGGGTTTGCTGTTCAGCCTGCCGATCATAGTCACCTTTGCCCTGATCTTCTGGCTGCTGCGTACCGCAGAAAATTTGTCCAAAAGCATACTCCAACTGGCACTGCCACCGGAATGGTACTTCCTGGGCATGGGCGTGATTGTCACGCTGGCGTTTATCTTTCTGATTGGCCTGCTGGTGCGCGCCTACATCATTGGTTATTTATTGGGCTTGTTTGATGTTTTGCTGCGCAAGATTCCCCTGGTGCGCGCCATCTACACCAACGCCAAGGACCTGATGATGTTTTTTGGCGGCGACAAGGCCCAGGCGATGTCTCAGGTGGTCAGCGTGGAAGTGACAGAAGGCATGCAACTGATTGGTTTTGTCACCAACTGTGATATTTCTTTAGGCGGTCAGGACGACCTGATTGCGGTCTACTTCCCGTTCAGCTATCAGGTGGGTGGTTACCTCGCCTATATGCAGAAATCCCGCTGCAGGCCGGTGGATATGCCCGTGCAACAGGCCATGCAACAGGTGCTGACGGCCCATATCAAGCGGCCCGAGCCCAGCAAAACCTCAGATCAATCCAGTAAATAAGATCAAACTCTATGACTACACGTATTGCCATCAGCGGCGCGCCCGGACGTATGGGCAAAGTTCTCATTGACGCAACCCACGCCAACGCTCAGGCGCAGTTAACCGCCGCGCTGGCCCGTCCGCAAAGCAGTTTGCTGGGTGCCGACGCCGGTGAGTTCGGCGGTATCGGCAGGATCGGTGTGAAGATTGGCAGTGATTTGAATTCTGCGGTGGATCATTTTGATGTGTTGATTGACTTCAGCGGCCCGGAGGCCACCCTTGCAAACGCGGCAGTCTGCGCGCGTCACGGCAAGGCTCTGGTTGTTGGCACCACCGGTTTCAGCACGAATCAAAAACAGGCTTTGCTGGCGTTTCAGAGCCAGATTCCCCTGTGTATTGCCGCCAACTTCAGCACCGGCGTCAACCTGTGCTTCAAATTGTTGGAGACCGCCGCCCGGGTACTGGGGGAGGACGCAGACATTGAAATTGTTGAAGCCCACCACCGTCACAAGGTGGATGCCCCCTCGGGCACCGCACTGCGCATGGGTGAAGTGATAGCGCAAACGCTGGAGCGGGATCTGCAGCAGGTGGCGGTATACGGTCGCGAAGGCCAGACCGGCGCCCGCACACGCGATACCATCGGCTTTGCCACGGTGCGCGGCGGCGATGTGGTAGGTGACCACACAGTCATGTTCCTGGTTGATGGCGAACGCGTGGAGATTACCCACAAGGCCTCCAGCCGGATGGCCTTTGCCCGCGGCGCAGTGCGCGCCGCCTGCTGGCTGGGCACCCAACCGGCGGGGCTTTACGATATGCAGGATGTGCTGGGGCTGAAATAAAACCTCAATTGGTAAACTGGCGGCGGTCGATGCCCAGCTTTTTCAGCCGCGACGCCAGGGTGGTGGGCTTGACGCCCAGCGCCTGTGCTGCGCCCCCCTCTCCGTAAAGCCGCCCACGGGTTTGGGTCAGCGCCCGGATAATGGCCTGCCGGCGCAGGCTGTTGCAGTCGGCTTCGGTAAGCGCCGTCGCAGGCGGTGAAAGCTCAGCCGGTAACGTCCGGCTTGCCGCGTCGCTGCGCACAGGTAAATCTTCAAGCACCAGTTTGTGTCCGCGAGACAGTATCACCTGACGCTCTATCAAATTTTGCAACTCGCGAATGTTGCCCGGCCAGGCGTAATCTTGCAGCCTCTGCAACTGCGCCAGAGATAACTTCAGCGAAGGCTTGCCAAAACGCTGGCAAACCTTGGCCAGAAAATGGGTAGCCAGCAAGGGCAGGTCGTCTCTGCGCTCGCGCAGGGGCACGGAGTGAATGGCAAACACGTTCAGCCGAAAGTACAGGTCTTCGCGAAACTTGCCCTCCCGTACCCGCTGCAACAGGTTGCGATTGGTAGCGGCTATAACCCGAACTGAAACTGTACGGGTTATCGACTCACCCACCCGCTCAAACTCCCCGTCCTGCAGCACCCGCAGCAGCTTGCCCTGCAGCCCCAGGGGGATCTCCCCCACCTCATCCAAAAATAAAGTCCCGCCGTCGGCCAGCTGAAAGCGTCCGACGCGGTCCTGCAGCGCACCGGAAAAAGCGCCGCGTACATGCCCAAAAAATTCACTCTCGAACAGCTCGGCGGGAATGGCCGCACAATTGACGCGCACCATGGGCCGGTGATGCCGCTCACTGGCGGTATAAATGGCGCGGGCAATCAGTTCCTTGCCGGTGCCCGACTCACCGGTGATCAGCACCGTGGCGTCCGTGGGCGCCACCAAACTGATTTGATGCAGAATACCCTGCATGGCCGGATTGCGGCCGATGATTTCGGAATGGTTGTAGCCTGCGCTTATCTCCTCCTGCAAATAGGCGTTTTCCAGCTCCAGGCGATGTTTAAGATGTTCCACTTCCGCCAGGGCGCTACGCAACTGAGCCTGGGCTTCAGAGCGGGCAGAAATATCGCTGAACACCACCACCGCACCAACCAGTTGCCCATTGTCGAAGATGGGCGTGCTGGTGTATTCCACAGCAAAGGGGCGCCCGCTTTTATGCCAGAAGACTTCGTCGTCCACTCTGCGGGCCGCGCCGTCTTTGAAGGCTGCGTAGATGGGGCAACCGTGAACATGATAGTCGGAGCCGTCGGCATGGCTGTGATGAACGGCTGCGTGGACGTTTGTACCGATCAGTTCTTCCGCCCTGAAGCCGAGCAGGCGCTCGGCGGCGGGATTGAGAAAGGTGGTATTGCCCTGTGCATCAACGCCGTAAATCCCCTCTCCGGCGGCGTTGAGAATCAAGTGATTCTCCCGCTCAATCTGTTGGAATACCTCGTGGATACGGTGCCAGGGCAGCGGTCCCAATGCGTGCTGCTTTTGCGCACTGCTCTTGGTGCGCCAGCGACTGAAACCGTCCCGGTCGCGCAGACACAGACAGATCAGCGTCTGGCCTCCGGCCTCCAGACATTGCGCGGAAACCTCCAGGTTCAATTCCTTGCCAGCGGCCGTGCGCCCGCAGAGCTCGTCGCAGAGGCCCTCGCGCCGGCAAAGCACCTCCTGGGTGAAAGCAACCAGTTGCGGTAAAGCCGCGCCAAAGTGATATACCGCCGACCCCAGCACCCCGCCGTTGGGGCCCACGCCCAACAGACGCTCCGCCCTGCCGTTGAGATAAACCACGCGGTTGGCGTGGGGGTCTATCACCGCCACGGCTTCGGGTAAAGATTCATAGAATTCGTAACTTTGCTGTGACATGACATCCACTCCGGTTAGCCTGCAGAAAAGCAACGAAAATTCGTGCCACAACCACGAAATTACGTGATCAACGATTTTTCGTGGCGTCTTTTGAGCCTGCGTGGCCTGCCAAAACACCGGAATCCAAGGCGCGCCGCCGCCATCCGGCTTTGGCACGAAGCTGGCTATTGTCATAGCACAACTCCCGCTCTTACCCCGGACTATCAACCGCCTCCCTTGAGGGAGGCTTCATTTTGGTGCTGACAACGACCCTCAGGGGGCACAATGACCCACGACAGCTTCGACCGGAACCGCCCATCATCAGGAACACTGCCTGCCAGCCTCGGCGACGCCTTCGACCCCACTCAGTCACTGCGCCACAACGCCAATTGCGGTTGCGGCACATGCCGCACCGGCCACTCCCGGTTCAGCTCAACCCAGCCAGGGCCTGTGCTTGCGCGCGAAACCAGTGCCGAGGATTTGCTGGACCGGGCGGTGGAGAATGCTCTGGTGCGCGGCATTTTTGCGCACAACGATTTGTCCCGGCGGAGTTTTGTAGGTGCGGTGGGCGGCAGTACGCTTGCCGCCATACTGGCGTCCATACTGCCGCTACAGGCCATCAAGGCGGCCGTCAAGGAAAGCGCAGGCACACTGGAGAAAACAAAATTGAAGGTGGGTTTTGTGCCCATCACCTGCGCCACGCCCATCATCATGGCGCATCCGATGGGCTTTTACGCCAAATACGGTCTGGATGTGGAGGTAATCAAAACCGCCGGCTGGGCAGTAGCCCGGGATAAATCACTGGCCATGGAGTACGACGCGGCGCATATGCTGACACCCATGCCGCTGGCCATGAGTATGGGGGCGGGCTCCACCGCCAAACCTTTTATTATGCCGGCGGTGGAAAACATCAACGGCCAGGCCATTGTTTTACACGTGGACCACAAGGACAAACGCGATCCCAAACAATGGAAGGGGTTTAAATTCGGCGTGCCTTTCGAATATTCCATGCACAATTTTTTGTTGCGCTACTACGTCGCCGAACACGGCCTGGATCCGGACCGCGACATTCAGATTCGAGTGGTTCCGCCACCGGAGATGGTGGCCAATTTGCGCGCCGGAAATTTGGACGGCTATTTGTCGCCGGACCCCTTCAACCAGCGTGCAGTGTGGGAAAAGGTTGGTTTTATTCACCTGCTGACCAAAGAAATTTGGGACGGCCACCCCTGCTGTGCGTTTGCCTGCAGCCAGGAGTTTGCACAAGCTCACCCCAACACTTACGGAGCACTGCTGCGCGCCATCATAGATGCCACGCATTTTTCCGCAAAAATGGAAAACCGCAAGGAAATTGCCGCCGCCATTGCCCCCGCCAGTTATTTGAACCAACCGGTTCCGGTGATTGAGCAGGTGTTGACCGGCCGCTACGCCGATGGTTTGGGCGAGGTAAAAGATGCCCCGGACCGAATCGACTTTGACCCCTTTCCCTGGCACTCCATGGCGGTGTGGATTCTGACGCAGATGAAGCGCTGGGGTTACGTGAAGGGGGACATCAATTATCGGGCCATAGCCGAGCAGGTGTACCTGGCGGCAGACACGGAAAAGGTCATGCGCGAACTGGGTTACGACGCACCCAAAGAGACTTACAAAAAACACATTATCATGGGCAAGGAGTTTGACCACAGCAAGCCTGAAGAATATATCCAAAGCTTTGCAATTGGGCGCTCCTGACATGGCACATCCAAAACTGCAGGCGCTGCTGGTTTCTCTGGGTTTTCTGGTGGTGTTTTTGGGTTTTTGGGAACTGAACAGTCAGCCGCCCAAAACCACCACAGCACAGTCGGAATACGAATTGCTGATGGGCGTGGCATCTCAACAGGCGCGGGTCCCACCACCGTCGGCTGTGGCTGTTCGAGCCTTCGAAGCTCTTTCCAACCCCTTTTACGACAATGGTCCAAATGACAAAGGCATTGGTATTCAGTTGGGGTATTCGCTGTATCGAGTGCTGACGGGCTTTTCATTTGCGGCAGTGCTGGCCATACCTTTGGGGTTTCTGATAGGCATGTCGCCACTGATGTACCGCGCCCTCAACCCGTATATTCAGATATTGCGGCCTATCTCGCCGCTTGCCTGGATGCCGCTGGCGCTTTTTATTATCCGGGATTCGGAAACCTCCGCCATATTTGTAATTTTCATCTGCTCCATCTGGCCGATGCTGATCAATACCGCTTTTGGCGTGGCAGGCGTGCGGCAGGACTGGGTGAACGTGGCCCGCACCCATGAACTGGGTGCCTGGCGCACTGCGTTCACGGTTATTCTCCCAGCGGCAGCACCCACCATTCTCACCGGTATGCGCATTTCCATAGGCATAGCCTGGCTGGTGATAGTGGCCGCAGAGATGCTGGTGGGTGGCACCGGGATAGGCTACTACGTGTGGAACGAGTGGAACAATCTGGACCTGACCAGCGTGATATTTTCCATTTTGATGATTGGTGTAATTGGCATGCTCCTGGACCTGGGCCTGAGCAGCGCCGGGAGGCTGGTGCAATACAGGGAATAAACGTAACTGTTCAACTCACGCCCGGACTTCTACAGTCACGGAATAAACCAAACAGTTACGATCAAACGACATTGAACTCGCAACCCGCAACCGAGAAACGCTCATGACATTCCTGCAGGTGCAAAATCTTGGCAAACGATTCAGTCAAAAAGGACAGTCTCCGCTGACTGTTTTTGAACGGGTTAACTTTAGCATCAAAAAAGGAGAATACGTCAGCATCATTGGCCATTCGGGCTGCGGTAAGTCCACCATCATGGGCGCGCTGGCGGGGCTGGACAGCCCCTCGGAGGGCGCCGTGATCATGGATGGCAAAGAAGTGAACGGGCCCAGCCTGGAACGCGGCGTGGTTTTTCAGAATTATTCTCTGCTGCCCTGGTTAAACGCGCTGGACAACGTGCGCTTTGGCGTAAAGGCCCGCTGGCGCCAGTGGAGCAAGGCAAAAGTGACCGAGCACAGCCTGGAGTACCTGCATATGGTGGGCCTGAAGGGTGTGGAACAGCGCAGGCCCGCACAGCTGTCCGGCGGCATGCGCCAGCGGGTTTCCATTGCGCGGGCCTTTGCCACTCAACCCAAGCTATTGTTGCTGGATGAACCCTTCGGAGCCCTGGACGCGCTCACTCGCGGGGTTATTCAAGACGAGCTGGTGAGTATCTGCAGCAAAACCCAGCAGACCGTATTCATGATTACCCACGATGTGGACGAGGCCATTTTATTGTCCGACCGCATCCTGCTGATGAGCAACGGGCCCAATGCCAGGATTGCCGAGTCAGTGGATGTGAGCTTCCCTAAACCGCGAAAACGCGCTGAAATCATCAAACATGCGGATTATTACCAAATTCGCAACCACCTGGTGGACTTCCTGATCAACCGCTCCAATGCGGTCCAGGAATCCGCCTCACCTTGCAACACGGCAGCACCCCAAATCAACCTGCCGGAATCACCACCGGCGGTCGCCAATTTTTCTCGTCGCTGATCTGGAGCACAATCATGAACAAACTTGAAGTTACCGAAGCCATCATCCTGGCCAAAAAATCTCGCGGCCTCACCTGGGAAGCCATTGCGGCCGAAATAGCCATGTCTCCGGTTTGGACTACCAGCGCCTGCCTTGGCGTGAACAGTATGCCGGCGCCTGCAGCCAAGGCGTTGTGCGCTCTGCTGGAGTTGCCCGAAGGCAGTGCCGAGGCATTGATGGAATACCCGCGCAAGACCTGGGATTTTGACGTACCGCAGGACCCGCTGATTTATCGTCTTTACGAAATTGTGGGCGTTTATGGCGACACTCTGAAAGAGGTCATTCAGGAAAAGTTTGGCGACGGCATCATGAGTGCCATTGACTTCACCATGGAAGTGGACAAAGAAGAAAACCCCAAAGGCGATCGAGTAATCCTGACCATGAATGGCAAATTTTTGCCTTACAAGTCCTGGTGAAGGCATGAACGACAGTGAGCTGGAAGTTGAACCACGCCCGCCCCTGCCGCCGTTCAGCAAAGAAGACGCGCTGAAGAAGGTGCAGGCGGCGGAGAACGCCTGGAACACCCGCGAGCCGGAGAGGGTGGCCATGGCCTATACGCCGGACAGCGAATGGCGCAACCGCGACCAGTTCTTCCGCGGGCGCGCCGCCATAGTCGAGTTTTTAACGCGGAAATGGCAAAAGGAGCAAGACTACTGCCTGCGCAAAACCCTCTGGGCCTACACCGATAACCGCATCGCGGTGCGCTTTGAATATGAATTTCACGATGGGCAGGGCCAATGGTTTAGAGCCTACGGTAACGAGATGTGGGAGTTTGCCGACAACGGCCTGATGCAACGGCGCTTTGCCAGCATCAACGACGCGCCCATTGCCGAGGGCGAGCGGCGCATCTTTGGCCCCCGCGCCTGAGTGACCTGCCGCACCGGCCATATAAAGGCTTGCTGCGGCAAATTGCCAATGTGGCTTCCTTGCGTTGCTGCAGCTCGCTTTCATACGGCTCTCAACATCAACTGACTGTGCAGGGTGAGCACAATTGATCTAGCGCTGGCTGCGAACCAGGCGAATCATGTACTCACTTTCCTTGTCTGCTGTGATATGACCGCCGTCGATGAAGTTGACGGCCCAGGCGCTACCCTCATAGCCCACTGCCGCCGTTGAAGTCCAGTGGTTGAGCAACTCCAGACTGGAAAACACGGTTGTTTCAATAGCCGGGTTGCTGCAGTTGCGCTTCAGTAACGATTCCAGCTCCTTGGTGTTGGGCAGTCGCCAGCCGGATGCCTCGGTCAAGGGGGCGGTATGGTTGAGCGCTTCGCCCCAGGTGAAGGTCGTGGGTGCGCTCGGCTGCGCCACGCATAGATCGGCAAACCAGTCGTAGCCCTCTGGGCAGCGCTTCCAGTCCAATCCCGTTGCCTGGTCTGTTACCGAGCCGTCCTCATTGGCGAAATATTGATCGGCTAGAATATTGGCCTTCATCAACTCATTGCAGTCAGCATGGCTCTGCGCCGATAAAAACAACGCACAAGCCATGCTCAGCAGCGCGCCGGCCTTGACGGTGGGCTTTGCGAATGGTGCAGGTCTGCCTTCATATGGGTGTTTAGTCATTCTGATTCACCTAAGCGGGGTTGATCGGTGCGCACCAGGCGAACATGGGAGGCATTGCCCTTGTGGGTATAGCTGATGCTGCCGTCACTGAAGTACATGTACCAGCCCAGTTGCGGTATGCCGGCGCTGCTGTCTGCTGTCCAATACCTGAGACCGCCGAGCGTGTTGGGGAAGTAGTGATCGTCAATGGCGGGATCTACCCGGCCCTGATGGCCGAGGGAATAGAACTCGCTGACGCTGGGCATGCGCCAGTCGGAATAACCACAAAGCTCAATACTATTGATGTACTCCACGTAACCGGCAGTGTCACAGCGCGCGTGGGTGCACTCGCCTGCGTCTGCCACACCGGCAATGCCGCCGTTGCGACTGTCATCAGTGTTGTACCAGCTGTAGCTGTGCATTCCGTAACGCGCGTGCGCCGGATTGGTGTGTTTGATCTCCCAGGTCAGCTGCGTGGTGTTATCTTTCACACAGCTCCAATGGCTGCCCTGTGCCTCAGTGCCTGTCGCTTCCCATTCGCCGTCCTGAATCAGCAGCGGCATGCCGTCCTCCCCCAGCTTACTGAAGTCAAAACCGGCCTGGCCGCCGCCAATTTTGACTAAGCTGCCATCCACCGCCGCCCGATCCCGGCCAAATTCCGCGTCCTGACCGGGAAACAAGGCAAGACCGCAGCTGGTGTCCGGATCTGTGTCGCTGGAGCAACTGGTGCGGCCGGAGTCATTCAAAGGCGCAAAGCCTAAACCTGCCCCGGAAGAACCGGAGGACGTTGACGAACTGGACGAACTGGACGAACTGGAAGTGCCCTCGCCCCCCGTCCTCCCGGAGTTTGAACCGCTGTCACAACCAAGCAGCAGCCAAAGCAGACAAGTCATCGGAACCCAGCGGCCAATGGAGTGAGCGGTATTTTTGATCCTGAACATGGCTTTGATCCGATCCTGCTGTTGATGTCTGAGGTTGAAGCTAGCAGAAGCTGCGCGCAGGAACAACCGGCCTTCTGCACGCCAGTGCCTGCTCAATCAGCCCCCGCTATCTTCCTGCGCCTCAAGCATTTGCCCGAACAGCGTCACCACTGCATCCTTGGGGGTGATGTCGGCCGGGAGATGAGGCGCGATGATTTGAGCAATATCATTGATGGATTTTTGCCCATCAACCAGAGACAAGATGGCATCGATCAGGGGATGTTGCTCAGGGGGGGAGAAGTTGGTCTGCGGCACCGCCAGGTGATGCATGACCAGCCAGGGTGCCTGCACGCCTTCCAACTGGCCGCTCTGCCCGGTCTGCCGGGGCGCCTGGGCGCAGAAACTCCACAACTCCTCGTGCTGGGCGCGAGCTTCCAACGGCGAGGCCAAATGCACTGTGTCATCCAGCCGCTCTGCCTCCAGTGCGAAGCCCGCCAGGGCGAGAAACTCTCGAATCTCGTCGTGGTGGTATTTCTGATAGAAGGGCAATTGCCGGGTGAACAGCAGTGGTCCGCTGTTCACCCAGCGGCCGCCCGGCTTCAGCAACTGCCCGAACAAGCCAATAAGATCTCTCACATCGCCGCCATTGACGTCCATAAACCAGGGGGTGACGATCAGGTCAAAGCTCCCGCGCTGAAACGGCATATGCCAGGCATCGGCACCCAGAGCAAACCAGCGGTCACGCAGCCCTTGCGGGTCCAGCGGTGGCCGCAGCGTCCAACTGCCTGCGGCCGGGCGCGCACTCTGAGGAAATAGTGCTGTGCCCGACAGCTGCAGAGTTTGCTGCTGCCGCACCAGGGCGTTGGCCAGGCTCAGCAGCAGGGGGTTACTGTCCAGGGCGATGGTGCAGGCGGGCCTGAGACTGACGTGCAGATCCCAACTGAGGCGGCCGGCGCCGGCGCCCACCACCAGCACATTGGCGCCGGACATAACGTCAGCCGAGAGCGAGCCGTCGCGGCACACTGCCAGCACCCGCTGCAAAGCTGCGGTGTTCTCGCTGACATCAAAATGGCGGCAGGGCTCGTCGCCCCAGGCCCAGTCGCGCAGTATCAGCTCGTAGTATTCCGCCAGGTCGCCAACATCCATTTGCGCCATGTGCTCATTGTAGAGCGGCGAAAGCCCGGCCTGCTCCAGCAATTGAAGCGTAGCCTGCTGGCCGTCGCGCGTGGCTTCAAAAACGGCAATCAGGCGCTCCAGTGTGCTGTCAGTAAGATCATAGCGCGACATGGCCTCTTGTAGCTGCGCCAACCCCTGTTGCCCCTGCGCCTGCATCACCGCCACCTGGTGCTGCCATACAACCCGCTGATGAGTGCCGGAGGGGAACAGACACGGCACCTGGGCCAAAGCAAAGTACTGGGCCTGGCAGGCCGTGCAGGTCAGTGTGGCAGGGTCCAATCCAGCTTCGGCTGCGGTGCCGCAGTGGGCACAGGCCAGCAGGTGAAGCGGTGGCATGACTACCGTTGGGGTGGTGCTCATAGGGTCCTCTGATCAATGGCAAAGAAGGCTGTGCCGCTCAGTTTAGCACCGTGCAGGGATGTGGGCGTCCCTGCACCGGCCGGCAAAAAAAAGCCCCACCAGCAGTAAGCTGTGGGGCTGTGACTACAGCGGTTGCAACAAGGGCTTCAGATCAAGCCCAGATTGTTGGAACCCATGCCGGTGTACATGGAAGCCGGGATGCCCAAGCCTTTGGGGATGGCACCGTTCAGGTCCTCGGTAGTACCTGCGGAGCTGGCCGAGAAACCGGACCGGAAACCCGGCATTTGCGTAGCCACGATGAAGGGGCCGTTCTGGCGGGTATGGTCGCGGCCGTTGCCCATGCAGGTAACCTGCACAAACACCGTGGTTTCAATCAGCTTTTTGCCATCCGGGCCGGTGGTATCCATCAACCGCTTGATGAAGTAAGCCGGCACATCGCTCTGGTAACGCACCATTTCATCGTTGGTTTCCGGGCCCGAGCTGTGGCAGGAGTTGTGGGCATCCTGATTATATGCGGTATTGTGCCCGTGCCAGTCGCCCTGGTGGTTGCCCAGCTGCAAGGTGGCAACACGGGTTAAACCGCACTGCAGCGCAGCGATGATGATATCCGCCTGAGCTTTGCCGCCGGATTGCATACTGTAGCCGCCGTAGATACCGCGCGTACCGCCGCCACCTGCGCCAGGTGAAGGAGCGCGTGGTGCGCAACTTGCGATGTCCGGACCGTCACCCGACAGGGCAGCGGTGAGACGCGCTTCAATTTTCTGCAGCGCCTCGCCATGGGTATCCAGCCGTTCCTTTTCTTCCTGGCCCAGCTTGTTCTTGATGGCGCTCAGCGCCTTGTGATGGGTTTCGAACACCTTCAGGTGGGTATCGTCCCTGGCGGCTTCCGGCGGCGCCGTCTGAAAAAACCGCTGATAGGCGTCACCCGGGTTGTCGGTGCAGGGGCCTACGTTACTGCACAAAACACCGCTGGTGGTTGCGCGGAAGCCCAGGTACATGGCGCTGTAGGGGGTGGTGGCCCCCAGGATAGGCGCTATGCGCCGGTCCATGGTGGGCGGCCCGTAGCCTGGCACTCCCAAGGCCTGGCTGGCATTGGCGTGGCCTTCCTGCATGACGTTCACCTGGCGGAAGTGACAAATGCTGGCCACATCGTAACCGTCCGGGCCGTAGGGCCGGGTAACACTGTTCATCCGGGTGGCGCTGGTGGGCAGCCAGGTGGTGTTCTGCGCACCGCTGTTGAGGTAGCAGTAGACCACTCGCTTGTTGGTGAAGTCCTGCGCCAACGCGTGGCGGTTGGCAAAAATGCCCCCTACCAGAGCGGATGCCTTGAGTATGGAGGTGGAAACGCCCGCCTTACCCACCATATCCAGGAAGCTACGGCGGTCCTTGTTGATTTCTTTGGCGCGAGTTTCAGCAGCGCTTTCATCCTGTTTGAGAAAGTTTTTGGTGGCCTGCGGCGCCTGAGCCAGCAGCTCACGCTTCAGTTTGAGGATGCGCGCCTTGCGACTGGGGTAAAGCTTGTCAAATTCATCAATTCTTTTCATGTGCAAACCTTTCGAAATTGGGAGCCAATTGAGTCTGATGGTTAAGTGGGCGGCGCCGGTGCGCCGCCCGTCACCCGGTCCGTTAGCGTCTGAAGCGGACTACGTCAGACATACCTAAAGCCTTGAACATTGCTCTGGGGCTGCCGGACTGCACCAGGGCTGTTTCCAACTCGGAAGACACGCACGCATAGTGCTCTTTCTGCTCTGCGGTCAAAGGCTTCTCTTCTGCGGTTTGCGCCCCCGTTTTCAAAGCATAGCCGGCAACGTAACGGAAGGACTTCTCCACCAGACAGCTGTTGACGCTGTAGACGTCGGCCAGCTGCTTGGACAGGTCCTTGGCACCCTGGAAGGCGATACCGGTACCATTGATGCCGTCAACCTCGGCATCCGCCAAACTGTTGGGGCCGTTGAGCACACCTTTTTTGATCCACTCGACCGGCACATCCGGCAGTCCGTTCTCACCCAGGCCGCGGCTCTGTACTACATCGCCATTGGCCAGGCGCTTCAAGGGCAGACCGACATTGTCGAAGTCGTCCATACCGAAAGCCGGGTTGAGAATGTGCAAGTGGCAACTGTCGCAAGCCGGATGCGAGGTTTGGATGTCGTAAAAGTCAGGCGTGGTCAGCGTGCCGGTGGCCATCTTGGCATCCACCTGCGCCTGGTTCACGGAGCGGTCGGCACCCAGGCCGTCCGACGGTGGCGGTGGAATGACCTGACACAACAGATCTTCACGCATATGCCCGGAACGCTTGATGGGCGAGGTTCTGTCCATGTGGGCGTTGTAGGCCATGAAGGCTCCGGTGGTCAGAATGCCGCCGCGCTCTGTGGTGGGCACCAGAGAAAACTGCATGTGACTGGTGCCGCCGCCCGGAATGCCGTAGTAATCCGACAGGGTTTTGTCTATCAGGGTGAAATCCCCGGCAAAGAACTCGCTGAAGGGCACATCTTCGTTATAGAACACGTACTTGAACAGCTCGCGAACTTCCTGCGCCATGGACTGCTTGACTTCAGCGGTGAAAGCGGCGGAATCCCGATTGGCACCCACCACTCCGTCGGTGCGCAGCCACAGGCCGGCAAAACGTCCCACCTGCTGTTTGCCCAGTTCGGTGTCCAGCAGACGGTCTATCTGCGCCTCCACCTTGGCGGGGTCCGACAGATCACCTGCGGCCGCAGCGGCCATCAAGGTTTTGTCCGGGCCGGTCGCGGTGAACATATAGGCCAGAGCGGATGCGTACTCGTAAGGGTCCAGCACGTAGGCGCTGGGATCTGCCAGAAGCATCGCGTCGGTTTCTTCAGCCGGTGCATCGGAGCCCATGGCCAGTTGGGCTGGCGCTACAGTGACATCACCGATGTGCAGATCCTTGTCATTGCCGGGGGTGCCGTAAGGCTGCTGCCCTTCATCCATATTGCTGAAGGCTATCCGCACCGCCTGGTTGCCGGTCACGCCGGTGATCAGATAACGATATTCCTGCAGATCGTAGTGCTCTACCATCTCCATGGCCACGGCGTTGCCGCCAATGGATAGGGTCATCTGCGGCCAGCGGTCCTGGAAATCATTGCCTTTGGCGTTGATGATGACGATGGCCGGGTCAGAGAAGGCAAAATTGTGGGTGATATTACCGGCACTGTAGAGGTTGTAGGTGCCGTCGCCCTTGGGCTCGCCGGTGGTCTTGGTTGCAAAGCTCACACCGTTGACGGTTGAGCCGCCGGGGCCAGCTTCGTAACCCGTTGCATTGCCGGCGCCGCCGGTGTCGCCGCTACCCAGCCCCCAGCCCTCTTCCAGGGCCTGACTCACGGGGATGCCCAGCTCTGAGCGGTAAAGGAACTGTGGCGCCATCAGTACGGCCCGAATGGCCCACTCCAAGCCCTTGGACAGGTCCTCGGGACCGGTGATGATGGCCCGGTAGTCCGCCACTTCAGCAGCGGTCAACGGACGGCGGAAAGCTAAGGTGGCGAAGTCATTGATAAAGCTGGTAGCGCAGGTATTTGCCGCAGTGCAGGCAAAAGGCAGCGCGCCCATGGTGCTAACAGCCCAGGCAGCAATCTCTTCAGCGTTGCTGTCGTAGGCGTTCATGCGGCCTTCAGAGACTGATTCCTTGCCATGGTTCGGCAGGTTGGCAACCACTTTGTCGGCGTTGGCCTTGTTCTGTGCCGAATAGTCCGCAGGCAGTGGGCGCGCAAACAGGGATTGCAGCGAGTTGTGGTACTCGTAGGAGGTCAGCAGCTTCAATGCGCGCTGCCCGTAGAATACCGGGTCATCTGAAGCACAGCCCTGAGGGGCCACCACAACGTCACCACCTCTCAAAGACCATAGGTAGGCTGCGATATCCTCGGCGCACTCACCCACGCAAGTCTTAGTCTGAGGCATGTTATCAGCGATGAACTGAGCTAACCCTGCGGCAGAATCTGCATTATAGGCACTGTATTTAGTGCTATTTGGATATTCAAAATCATTTACGTTGTAAACCGAGCCAAATAACGCGTTGGTGAAGGAGCCGTCACCATTATCAACGTGGCATGCGGAACATTGAGCGCCCTGAAACAGCGCCTTACCATTGGCAATATCCCCTGCTGCCGGCGCGTCGCCGCCCGACGATGAGCTGGATGAGCTACTTGAGCTGGACGAGCTAGAGCTGGACGAGCTGGAGCTAGAACTAGAGCTGGACGAGCTGCTGGAGCTGGACGAGCTGGTTGTATCCGGATCGGGCTGCGGGTTGTCGGCCCCGCCACAAGCCACCAAAAACGAGCTCATGAGAGCAAGCGGTAATATTTTATGCATCGCACTTCTCCGTCTTATTAGTTCCCGAATGGAGGATTTTGTTATTCATTGCCGATACCTGCTCAGTCGTGGCCCTGGGATTTATAACCAAAATGTTGAATAAGGTGCCATCATAGGCCAATTTTGCCCTGGCGTTCTTGATTCCGATCAACTATTGAACCTGCGGCTTGCACATTTTTATAAGTTTGAGCGCTGGGTCGCTTTACAAGCGGCTTTTGCACCCTGCGGAAACAGCCGTTGCAGGAGAAAACGAGACTTGCCCCCAAGGGGCCTGTCGCGCCGTGAAAATTTGCGAAACTCGAGTGGTTTCAGAAAAAGCGCGCACCCGGATTGCGGTCTTTGTGACAACATCTCTGAGTTCAAAAAAGCGGAGTTTCGGCTTGCCAGGTTCTTCTTCTGCAGGTCCATACTCGGCAATTTTGTTGTTGAAATCAACGTCACTGCTCGCAAGATCTCCGGAGTGTGAAGGCGTTGACAATCCTTTGTTGCTGCCGTCGCAGAAGACCGCAACAATCGCTATAAACAAGCAGATTTTTATTGCGAATTCATAGCCGGAACTGGTCTGCATCCAGGCCGTGGCGCTGCACAATCTTGTAAAAGTCTGTTCGGTTGCGACCGGCCAGTCTGGCCGCTTCACTGATGCTGCCACAGGTGGTGCGCAACAGCCCCTCAACATAGCTTTTTTCAAAATCCCGCTTGGCGTCGGTGAGCGTTTTGCTGGTGCAGTTTGCCTGTGCGGACAACGGCAGCGCGTTTTCCACCAGCGTATCGGGGATCATCAACCCCGGCGACAGCGCAACCACCTGCTCCAGGACGTTCTCCAGCTGGCGGATATTGCCAGGCCAGTCATAGGCCAGCAACAGGGACAAGGCCTGAGGCGCCAGCTGCTTCTGCGGCCTCTGGTCGCGCTCGGCGATGCTGCGCAGAAAGTGTTTGGTCAGCAGTGGGATGTCTTCTTTGCGTTCGCGCAGGCTGGGCAGAGTCAGACTGACCACATTCAAACGGTAATAGAGGTCTTCCCGAAACAGGTTTTGCTCTATGGCTTCTGACAGGTTGCGGTGGGTTGCGGCAATGATGCGCACAT
Organism: uncultured Cellvibrionaceae bacterium; assembly: GCA_964399955.1. Taxonomy (GTDB): domain Bacteria; phylum Pseudomonadota; class Gammaproteobacteria; order Pseudomonadales; family Cellvibrionaceae; genus CAYNST01. Next base: position 28,389 of record CAYNST010000019.1, read on the forward strand.
TGATGGGGCGATCGCGGGTGCCACCCACCGGTCGAACGGTTTTTTCCTGCAATACTCGCAGCAGTTTGGCCTGCAGCGCCAGGGGCATATCCCCTACTTCGTCAAGGAAAATGCAGCCGCCTTCCGCAGCCACAAACAGCCCCTGGTGGTCTCGGGTGGCGCTGGTGAAGGCACCTTTGAGATGGCCAAACAGTTCGGACTCCAGTGTCTCCGAGGGTATGGCTCCGCAGTTGATGGCCACAAAAGGCTGCTGGGCACGCTTGCCGTGGGTGTGCAGAGCGCGCGCCAACACCTCTTTGCCGGTGCCACTTTCCCCCTGGATCAGCACGTTGACATCACTGGCCGCCAGAAGCTGCGCCTGCTCCAGCAACTGATACATCTTGGCGCTGCACGTATTGAACGCCTGCGCCCAGGAGTGCTTGCCAATGGCCTGTTCGACGTAAGCAGGTATGGCCTGCTTCAAAGTGGTGGCCAACTCGTCCTTGTCCACCGGCTTGGTCAGAAATGAGAACACGCCCCTTTGAGTGGCGATGACCGCTTCCCGGATCGAGCCGTGCGCGGTGAGAATGATGACCGGTAGACTGGGCCATTCGGTGTGAATCTTCTCGAACAGAGCCAGGCCATTCATGCCCTCCATGCGCAAGTCGGTGATGACCGCGTCGGGCAACTTGCGCTGAATGCAGAGCAGGGCCTCCTCGCCGCTGCTGGCGCACTCTGTCTGGTAATTCAGCGCCCCCAGCCGCATGGCCAGCAGCTGCAGCATGCCCGCATCGTCATCAACCAACAAAATACACGGTTTATTCATTTGCCCCGGCTCCCTTCTTGTTCATAGCCATATTGGCCCTATTTGCTCTGCAGCTCGATATCCGCTTCGATCTCACCCAGGCCGCGAATGGTCTCTTCGTGTTCGTCTCGCAGATCCCTGTACATTTTTTCCACCACCCCGTAGGCCTTTTGGCTTGAGAGAAGCAGGTCAAACAGCGCCACGTATTCGCGCGGCCAGGTGCCGGCCCGCCCTAAATCCGCAAGCAGCCGATTCAACTGACCGGGCGATGCATCCGGCTGGCAACTGGCCAGCAACATTGCGTCAAGCTGCACCTCTATGCTTTCTGCTTTAGGTTTGGGGGCTGCTGTGGCCACCCCTGCTTCCGGCCGCTGGCACAAACTCATGCGATCCAGCAGCAATTCGCTGACGCTGCGCTCGGGCCAGAGGGCGTCAATGGCATTGCTGCCGGACACGGCCACCTCTTCAACCACGGGGTTGCCCACCCCACTCTCCGGCAAGAATTTGCTCAACTGCGCGCAGCCGGAACACAGCAGCAGTACCGCCAAAGGCCAAAATTTCATAGGTCGTCCTCAATCGGCAGCGGAAAGCGCAGGCAGAACTGGCAGCCTGGTACCGCTGCAACTACTTTGATTTGTCCACCCAGGTGAAGCACACACTCCTGCACTATGGACAGCCCCAGGCCCGTGCCCTTCAGCGGGCCGCGTCTGCGCGCCCGCCCCTGATGAAAGGGCTTGAAAATAGTCTCCGTTTCATCGGCCGCCAGGCCGGGGCCATTGTCTGCCACGCTAAGCCACCATTCAGCGCCGTCGACGCCCCAGGTCACCTCCACTCGGCCTTCTAACGGCGCAAAGTCGTGGGCATTGGACAGAAGGTTGCTCAGGATCATCTCCAAGGCCTGGGGGTCGCTTTGCACCCGCTCGGGCGTGCCGTCTATCAGCCACTGGCACTGACTGCTGGGCCGAGTGGTCATCAGCTTGTCCTTGACATGGACACACAGGGCACGGATGTCCACATCAGAACGCGTGTTCAGCAGCCCGTGAGCCACAGCGTTGTAGTTCAGCAGTTGCTGAATCAGCAACTGCAGGCTGTCGGCGTTGTTCTTGAGTATCTTCAGAACGCCGCGCTGGTCATCATTGACCGGGCCCGGCACCTCATCCCGCAACAATGCACCCGCTTCCATGATCGCCGCCAAGGGCGTCTTCAGCTCATGGGTAATGTGTCGCAAAAACGCTTTTTTTTGTTTCTCGCTGGCCAACAACCGGGTGCGCATCCATTCCAGGTTGGCGCCCAGGGCCCGCAGGTCCGCAGGACCATCGATGACGATGGGCATTTGCCATTTTTCATGCCCCAGCTGGCGAATGGCGTCCGCCAAACGCCACATGGGACGGGCCACCGCCACAGAGGACAGCACCACCAGAAAAACCGTGCCCGGCAGAGCCAGTACGCCAATGAAAGTCATGTGCGAGATGACTCGTGCCAACTTGACATCCTCCCGCTCAAGCAGCCCCTGAACCTTGCCGTCTATCTCGGCAGACAGCCCCCGCACCTCCTGGCCTGCTGCCTGCAGCTCTGTCAGCACCTGCTCCTGCACCTTGTCATTTACCACACCCGGCTGCAATTGCTCAAGGACCCGACCTATATGCCGACTCAGGCGATGGGCGTGCACAAACTCACCGGGTTGCAGCTGGGCTTCCCATTCCTGCAGCGACTGAACGTTCTTTTGGAAGAGCGTGAAAATGCGCTCGTTGCGCAGCAGGAGATATTGGCGCGCAGCGCGTTCAACGTCCGTCACCTGAGAACGGATTGCGGTATCCAGCGCCCCCAGCCGTTTCACCTCCGCAACCATCGCCCGCTGGTGGTTGGCCTGCTTAATCAAAAAGCCGGCGGCAATCATCACCGCTGCCGACAACGGCAGGATGGCCAGCAAAATGGCGGCAATCCATTGCTGTGTAAGGGTGAAGCGATTGAAAAGCTGCATATCGGCTAGGGCTCGAGGTCAGGCCGAGGCACGCCTGACAAATTATTGCCGGCCATTCTATAGCGTTTAACGCCACGGCGGTCGATGAAAATGCCGGGTTGTCCCAGGGTAAACGCGCCTGTCGGCAATAGGAGACACCGTATGTCACTGATTTTAAATGATTTTTCTAAATGGCACGGAGTCTTGTTGGCATTTTGCAACAGTTACGGGGGTTGGAGGGTGACACCACTGCTTAACAATTTCTATAACCCATTGAATCTAAAGGGGTTTCAATAATTGGCACGCAAATCGCTATACGCACTTCACAAGGTCACAGACTGGACGGGTCACAGGGAAACCACAGGCTCGCAAAGCAAAGGCTGCAGCCGGGTCTGGGCAAGCGTCTGATGGCAAGGCTTAAGAGTTTCATCCTGCGACGCGCATCGCAGGTGGCGCAGTCATTATAAGAATTGTAATCGCGCCGCGAATCACTCCGGTGAACGTGGCACGAAAATGCCGGTTGTCACCGGTTTACCAAGAATCAGCGAGGGAATGCTGCTCACCAACTGTGGCAGGTTGGTGCGCTTCGGCCAGAGTATTAAGGTCGATGCAGTTTGCCAGGACGGTTTGTTCAAAGCTTGCTACTCATCATTATCTTAACCAGCAATTTGCGGTTGATTTTGGCAACGGTTGTGCGCGCTTTTCTTTGTTTGTGGCGAATAAAGAAAAGCGCCTGAGAAACGCACACCCGCGAAAGATTTCAACCCTTTTTGCTGGGCTTTTTCAGGTACATAGCGATGGTACGTAGGAAAGAATTGCTGGTTATTCTCCTGGCTCAGGTCACCATCACCCTGGTGCTGACTTCTGCCAAACCGCATGTGGGTTTTACGCAGCTGCACAACCCGGGCAGCAACAGTTTGATGGATGCACGCTACCCTCAGCCCCAGGTACGCCCCTAGATTGCACTATGGTGTCTTAAGGGCATTCAGGAAGCGCCGCCAAGAGCCGTAGGGCGTAATATCTTCCGCGCCCTCGACGGCCAAACCTTCACAGATAAACCCGGTTACCAGACGCCCCCCGCCCAGCTCCACCTTGCCCAACCCCAGCGGCGACGGGATCTCGGCCAGAAAACCTCCCAGCTCTGCCGCAGGCATGCGCCAGACTTCCACCTCGACCGCTACCCCACCTTGGGGCACTCTGATCAACCCGGGTCGCATCGGCGGGCCGCCCGCCAGACGGAACAGCTTATAAACGGGCGCCGTATGCGTGACTTCCACCAGCCTGGCGCCTCGGTCAGTCAACTGCCAGTTCAAGGGCAAGCCGCTCATATGAGCGCCGCACACCACCAGATCTACCGCATCAGTCACGGGTCGTCGCGGCGTCGCCTCACTCTTTGACGACTCGCCGGGAGTCAGACTCGGGGCAAGCCTGTCCGCCAAGGACAGCAGAAATTTATCGCGCAGCGCACGGTGAAACAGGGTTGCGCCAAAGCCCACTCCGTTCCGGCTCAAGCCCGCCGGTAACGCCACCGCACTGCAGTCCAGCAGGTTCATGAAGTTGGTGTAGTAGCCGAGATTGGCATTAGGTTGCAGGGGCGAACTGGCGACTTCCGCCAAGGTATAGGCGCGGCCGATGGTGGGGGTGACTATGCAGTCGACTTGACTCAACTGCTGCTCGGCCTGGCGCTTCAGTGCCTGCAGTTGATACTGAGCGGCAAAGGCATCGGCGGCCGAGGGATGCGCGCCGGGCGCAATGATGGCTCGGGTGACATCCAGCAAAGCATCCGGCTGCTGGTCAATCAGCGGCTGGGTCGCCAGATAGCGCTCTGCTACCCACGGGCCTTGATAAAGCAACTGGGCCGCTGCAAGGAAGGGTGATAAATCAATAGGCTTCAGCCGCACAAAGTCCAACGCTTGCAGCCGCTCCACAAGCCGCTGGAACAGTACTTCGGCGTCTTGATCCCCGAAGAAGGCCAGTTGTTCTGCGGGGGGCAGGCCAATGGTGACACTTTGCTCGCCCAGCCCGAAGAAGCCCGGGCCGTTGCCGTAGGCATTGGCCCGGGCGTAGGCGTCCCGGGCATCGTATACCGCTACCACATCAAATACCCGACTGGCATCGGCGGCATCCAGCGCAAATATACTGACGCAGTCCAAACTGCGGCAGGCGGGCACCACACCCCGGGTGCTGAGCAGGCCACGACTGGGCTTCAGACCAAAAATATTGTTCAGTGCCGCAGGCACCCGGCCGGAGCCTGCGGTATCCGTGCCCAGGGAAAAACTGGCCCAACCCTGCGCCACCGCCACCGCCGAACCCGAGCTGGACCCCCCTGAAATGTAGTCGGGGTTGAGTGCATTGCGGCAGGCGCCGTAAGGTGAGCGGCTGCCGACCAAGCCGGTGGCAAACTGGTCCAGATTGGTTTTGCCCAGTGGAACAGCGCCGGCCGCCAACAACAGCTCAACCACCTGGGCCGAATGCCCCGGGGTGTAGGCAAAGGCTGGGCAGGCGGCGGTGGTAGGTACGCCGGCCAGGTCAATATTGTCCTTGATGACGAAGGGCACACCGTAAAGAGGCAAGGCCCGCGCCGCCTGAGCCTCCAGTGCAGACAGGTAAGGCGCCAGCTCCTCGCGACTGAGCCGGTAGATAAACACCGGGTTGTCGCCGGCCTCATCCATCCTCTGCAGAAGATGGTCCACCAATTGGGCGGGGGTGAAGTCGCCCCGCTGATAGTGCGCTTGCAAGCCGCTGATGCTGATATCCAGCTTGCTCCAGTTCATCGCTGCGCTCCTTCTATTGCGGTCTCCCTGATCACAGCCACGGCCTGTCCCGCCGCCACGGCCTGCCCTTCATTGAACAGCATGCGCTGCACGGTGCCGGCTGCCGGCGCTGCGATTTCGATTTCCATTTTCATGGATTCCAGAACATATAGCACCTGGCCGGTCCTTACCCGGTCGCCGGCGCTGACCTTGGCCTGCCAGATACTGCCCGCCACCGGGCTTTCCACCGGGTGATCGTCATCTGCCAGTTGCAGGGCCTCCGGGGGTGCGGCCGCTTCTGCGGTCTCCCCCAGTTGCAATTGCCCGGCCGCCTGCCAGCGGGTCAGCTCCTCGGCAAAGGCTTGCTGCCGCTCTGCGGTGAAGGCTTCAATGCCGCACTGCTCCTGTTGCAGGAACTGCTGATAGTCGGCCAGGGAAAACTCTGACTTTTCGATTTTGAGCGGGTAACGGCCCAGGGGGAAGTCCCGGCGAATCTGCAACAATTCCTCCTGACTCACTTCGTAAAAGCGGATCTGGTCAAAAAAGCGCAACAGCCAGGGCTGGCTGAACTCGCGGGTCTGGCGATGGCGATTCCACATTTGCAGCGTGCGGCCAATGAATTGATAGCCACCGGGGCCTTCCATACCGTAGACACAGAGGTAGGACCCGCCGATGCCAACGGAGTTTTCCGCAGTCCAGGTGCGCGCCGGGTTGTATTTGGTGGTGACCAGGCGGTGGCGCGGGTCCAGGGGCGTCGCCACCGGTGCACCCAGGTAAACGTCGCCCAGCCCCATGACCACGTAGCGCGCGTCAAAGACGATATCCTTCACCGCCTGCACGGACTCCAGGCCGTTGATGCGGCGAATGAACTCGATGTTGTCCGGGCACCAGGGCGCATCCTTGCGCACCGACTGCATATACTTCTGCACGGCAAGCCCGCAGGCCTCGTCGTTCCAGCTAAGCGGCAGGTGTACAATGCGCGAGGGTATGCGCACATCGTCACTGCTGCTCATGGCCTGCTCGGCGCGGGCGAGCAGGCCCAGCAAGGGTTGCAGGTCCAGCCGCAAGGGGTCAAAGTGGATTTGCAGGGAGCGGATCCCGGGGGTCAGCTCTTTGATGGCGGCGCAGGCCGGGTCCTCGGCCGCAGCTTGCGCCTGCAGCCATTGCATCAACTGGTGGGCGCGCAGACGCAGACGCAAATCCAGCTCCTGGGGGCCGTACTCCACCAGCAGGTTCTGGTCGCCGGCCAGACGGTAAACCACCTGTACACCATTGTCTGCAGCAGCAAGGCTTTTGACGATGGGCGAACCACGCTCAGCGGCGGCGCTTGACTCGGCGCCGGCGGTAAGCGTTGTTAGACGGTCATTCTGTTCGCGCAGCAGCCTTTGCGCGTCATTGAAGCTCACCGGCAGAAAACGGATTTTGTCGCCGGCGCGCAGCTGGCCCAGCTTCCACAGGTCGGCGCTGATGACCGTGGCCGGACAGACAAAACCGCCCAGGGAGGGGCCATCCGGCCCAAGGATCACCGGCATGTCGCCGGTAAAATCCACGCTGCCCAGGGCATAGGCGTTGTCGTGAATGTTGGAGGGGTGCAGGCCCGCCTCGCCGCCGTCGCTGCGCGCCCACTGAGGCTTGGGCCCAATCAGGCGAATGCCGGTGCGACTGGAGTTGTAGTGCACCTCCCAGGAGCACGCAAAAAAACCGTCGATATCGGCAGCGGTGAAAAAATCTGGCGCGCCGTGGGGGCCATAGATAACCCGCACCACCCACTCGCGGGTCATGTCCGGCAGCAGCGCGCGGATATCCGCAACAGGACTCGCAGCCGCAGGGGGCGGCAGCAGGTGCAGCATGTCGCCGGTGCGCAGTGCGCGGCCGGTCCAGCCGCCAAATTGCCCCAGTGTGAAGGTGGCTTTGGCGCCCAGGTAGTTGGCGCAGTCCAGGCCGCCGGCAAAGATCAGATAGGCGCGGGCGCCGGCCGCTGAGGCTTTGCCAATTTTGAGGGTCTGGCCGGCTTTGACATCCACCGCCTGCCACAGGGCCAGCGGCTGCTCGTCCAGCCGGGCCTCAAAGTCTGCACCGGCAAGCAGCACACGGTGATCGCAGTGAAACTTTAATGTGGGACCGGTCAAAGTTATCTCCAGGGCCGCGGCTCCTTCCGGATTGCCGAGCAACCTGTTGCCCAAGCGCATGGAGTAGCTGTCAAACGGGCCTGAGGGCGGCACCCCCACATGCCAGTAACCCACCCGCCCCGGCCAGTCCTGCACCGTGGTCATGGTGCCTGCGGCCAGCACCTCGCAGGCCAGCGGGGCAAAGGGCATACTGGCCAGAAAGCGGGTGTGGGGTGCGCCCTGCTGCAACTCACTGCTGGCCAGTACCGCCAGCAGGTACTCCTGATTGGTCTCCAGCCCCTCCAGCCGGGTTTGCTGCAATGCAGTAGACAACCCCCCCAAGGCCTGGTCGCGGTCTTCGGCCCAATAGATAACCTTGGCCAGCATCGGGTCAAAATACGGCGACACGGTCAGACCCTGCTCCAGCCAGTGGTCGATGCGCAAATGCGAAGCGGCGGGCGGAAATGCCAGCGCCTGCAACTGCCCAACGGAGGGTTGAAACTGACGGGCGGGGTTTTCCGCGTAGAGTCTGGCCTGCACCGCATGCCCGCGCGGCTGCAAGGTTTGCGCAAGCTTGCTCAGTGGCGGCAGATCTCCCGCCGCCAGGCGCACCATCCACTCCACCAGATCCACGCCGTAGACCATTTCGGTAACGCCGTGCTCCACCTGCAAACGGGTATTGACCTCCAGGAAGAAAAAGCGGTCGGCGTCGGCGTCGTAGATGAATTCCACCGTGCCGGCGTTGCGATAGTTGACGGCGGCCACCAGCCGCTGGGCCACAGCGTGCAAGTCCACCCGCACCGGTGCGGCAATATCCGGCGCGGGTGCCTCTTCAATAACCTTTTGGTTGCGCCGCTGGCAGGAGCAGTCGCGGTCGCCGACGACGATTACCCCGCCCAGCCCGTCGCCGAATACCTGCACCTCCACATGGCGGGCGCGCTCGATGTACTTCTCCAAAAATACCCCGGCATTGGAGAAGTTGTTGGCCCCCAGCCGCTTGATGCCGTCCCAGCAGGCCCGCAATTGCTCTTCGCTGCAGCACACCTGCATGCCGATGCCGCCGCCCCCGGCGGTGCTTTTCAACATCACCGGGTAGCCAATGGCCTGCGCCTGCGCGGCCGCAGCGTCCAGTGAATCCAGCAGACCGCTGCCCGGCAGCAGGGGCACCTGATTGCGCTCGGCCAGGGCACGGGCCTCGTGCTTCAGGCCAAAGGCGGTAATCTGCTCTGCGGTGGGGCCGATGAACTTGATTCCGCGAGCCTCCAGCGCGCGGCAGAATTCGGTGTTTTCACTTAAGAAGCCGTAACCCGGATGTACCGCCTGGGCGCCGGAGCGCTCTAAGACGTCAAACAGTCTGGCCTGATTGAGGTAGGTGTCACTGGCACCGCCCTCCCCCAAGCTGTAGGCCTCGTCGGCAGCACCAACGTGCAGGGATTCAGCATCCACCTCGGCGTAAACGGCGACGGAGGCAATGCCCATTTTTTTGAGAGTGCGGATGATGCGGCAGGCAATGGCGCCGCGGTTGGCAACAAGAACTTTTTGCAACATGGCTCGGCTCAGCGGGTCGTCCCGCAAACGGTATTCACCAGACGGGGCGTCCCGCCGGGGTATTTGTAGACTAGACAGCAATCAATTCCAGACCAGCAGCTCAACCGGAGTGGGGTTGTAGCCGTTGCAGGGGTTATTCAGTTGCGGGCAGTTGGAGATCAGCACCAGCACATCCATGTCCGCTTCCATCTCCACATATTTGCCCGGTGCGGAAATGCCGTCGGCAAAGCGCAAGCCGCCGTCCGCCGTTACCGGCACATTCATGAAAAAATTGATGTTGTGGGTGATGTCGCGCTTGCTCAGGCCCAGCTCCGGGCGCTCGCCCACTGCCAGCAACCAGCTGTCGCGGCAGGCGTGCATGCAGCGCTTTTCCAGGGCGTAGCGCACGGTGTTGCTCTCGGTGGCGCAGGCGCCGCCCAGGGTATCGTGGCGGCCGCAGGTATCGGCGGTGATGCGCAGCATCGGGTTGCCGAAGTTGGACAGCAGACGGCTGCCGGCGCTGAGGTAGACATTGCCCTGGGAACGCACTGTATCCATGGCGCTGTAGCGCTCTTCCGGCCGGTCGGCGCAGTAAAACAGGGTATCCGCCGCCTGGTTGCCTTCCAGGTCGACAATGCGCAGGGTCTGACCGGCATTGACGCGCTGCAACCAGTAGTCGCCGGCTTTGACTACCTGACGCAGATGGGCCCGCGCGGGGTCCAGATTGCTCTCTTTGATCATCACTGGGCCCCCAGGTGGTAAAGACGGTTGTTCTCGAAACCGCGACGGTTTTCTGCGCACTGGGTCAGGCACACGTCGTCCTCAAGCACCGGCGCGGCCGCGTGCAGCTCCACTTGTACCGGCTTGGCCGGGTAGTGCTCGGCGGGATTGAGTGGGTGCGGGCAGGCGTGCATCACCACCAGGGTGTCCATCTCGAAGCGCAGGGTGACCTGAGCGCCCGCCTGCGAGTGTGCGGCGCTGTAGTGCAGGTTGCCCAAGTCATCGGGGGCCACCTTGCTGAACAGGTTGAGATTGGCGGCCATGTCGCGAGCGCCCAGACCGTACTTGGCAAGCTCCACCAGAAACGCATCAAAGCCGTTCTGATGCCAGTGGTTGCGGTCGCGCTGATAATCGCGCGCACCGTAGCGCTGGGTGATCATGGCAGCGTGGCTGTTGCCGCTGACCGTGTCGTGCCAGCCCAGAGTGTCTTTGGTCATGGAGCAGAAGATGCGGCCCATGTCCGAGTAGAGGCAGTGGCCGCGGGTGAGCCTGAAGGTGTGCTGGCACTTCAGGGTGTCCGGGGCGTTGTAGCGTTCCAGAAGATCAAGCGGGTTGTAAAACAGCAGCCCCAGATTGGCGCCGCCTTCGAGGTCCGTCAGCGTCAGCGCCAACCCCTTGCGCACGCGCAAGGACCAGTGGCCGCCACCGGGCAGGGTGTACTGGTAAAGTGCAGAGGTCACGAGTTCAACTCCTCAAAGGATGTACGGAGGCAAGTTTGGGGTCATTGCCATTGATGATCTTGTTCAGTAGGCGCTTGTCGGTCTGACCTACCGGCAGATCGTAGGTAATCTGCGCACCATAGGCCTGCGGTGCCTGCGGGTCCACACGCACCTTGTCGAACACCCACAAGCGCGTACCCAGGTAAAAGCCTTCTTTTATGTCGTGGGTAATCATGAACACTGTCAACTGGTATTCCCGCCAGAGCCGCAAGACCAGTTGATGCATGTCGGAGCGAATACCCGGGTCCAGCGCGCCGAAGGGTTCGTCCAGCAGCAGTATGCGCGGGCGCTTGATCAGCGCCTGGGCGATGGCCAAACGCTGCTGCATGCCGCCGGACAGCTCGTGCGGGTATTTTTTCAACGCGTGATCCAGTCCCACCGCATTCAACAGCTCCAACGCTTCCTGCCTTGTTGCGCGGCGCTTACCGCCGAACAAGCGCCCCAGTGGCGAGGCACCAGCCAGCTCGTGCGCCAGCACGACGTTCTCCAGCACTGTCAGATGCGGGAATACGGAGTAGCGCTGAAATACGATGCCACGCTCCGGGCTGGGTTCGGCCGGCAGCGGCTTGCCCTCAAGCAGAATTTGCCCGCGACTGGGGCTGTCGGTGCCCAGCAACATATTGAGGAAGGTGGTTTTTCCGCAGCCGGATGCGCCGACGATGGTGACAAACTCGCCCAGCGCCACCTGCTTGTTGATCTGCTCCAGCACGACCTGCTCACCGAAGGTCTTCCACAGGTTTTTTATGTGAATGTAGGTCATATCTAGCGCCCGCCCTTTTCCTGCGCGTGAAACCAGGGGAAACACCAGGCCGAGAGCATGCGCAGCAGAAAATCGATGATAAAGGCCAGCAGGGTTATCCACACTACGTAAGGCAGAATCACATCCATGGCCAGGTAGCGGCGCACCAGGAAGATGCGATAGCCCAGGCCTTCGGTTGCGGCTATCGCCTCGGCTGCGATCAAAAACAGCCAGGCCGATCCCAGCGACAGCCGTATGGCCACCAGTAGCCTCGGCAGAACCTGGGGCAGGATAATGCGCAGGATGATCTGCCAGCTGTTGCCGCCCAACGTCTGCGCCTTGATCAGCTGCTCGTTGGGAATATCCAGCACGCGCTGTTGCATATCACGGATGAGAAAGGGCGCAATGCCGAACACGATCAGCACCACCTTGGCCAGCTCGTCCAGGCCAAACACTATGAACAGAATGGGCAGTACCGCCATGGGAGGAATCAGCGACAGAGCCACCATGAAAGGCGACAAGGCGGCCCGGGCATAGGGCAAGGCACCGGTCGCCACGCCAAAAACCAGGGCCAGCAGCGCGCTGATACCCACACCCAGGCCCAGTCGCTGCAGACTGCTGCCGGTATCCTGCCACAGCAGATAGTCGCCGGTGCGGCGGTCGGGGGTAAAGGCGTAGCGGTCTATGGCTTCGGCAAAGCTGCCCAGCGAGGGCAGCATCTTGTCGTCGGGGTTCTCCACCAGGCGTGCGTTGGAGCTGCTGATGTAAATAAACAGCAGCAGCACAAATGGCAGGGCGCCCAGGAAAAAGCGCGGCGCCCAGCCGGGACGACTGTTGATCCACCTTCTCACAGGGCAGGCCTACAGTTTGTCTTCGGCGGCCAGCGCCATGAACCCAGGGTCAAAACGCAGCTTGATGTTCTTCTGGTTGCCGAAAATGCCGGCGGGCGTCTCAATACCAATAAAGCCTGCGCTGTTGGCGCCCTCGCCCAGCAAGCCGTGCTCAAAGGAGAACTCCGCCACGTTGCGCATGGTTGCCGGCAAATTGTCGCTGCGGGTAAACGCCACTGCGTCAGAGGCCTTATCGAACAGCCGGGTTTTCTCCAACTGCCCTTCAAAGCTTTTCAAATCCGTGCCGGAAGCCGCCGCCATGGCCTTGCGCGCTGCAACAGCAGATTCTTCATCGCCCTGCATGCGCGCCATGATCTCGTACCAGGCGCCGACCAGGGCCTTGCCCAACTCCGGGTTTTGCTGGAGGGTTTGAGTATTGACGACCAGCAGGTCGATGATCTCGCCGGGGATTTGGCCTGAGTCGAACACCACGTGCGCGTCCGGCAGCGCGCGGATTTCCGCCAGCAATGGGTTCCAGGTCACCACGGAGCTGACATTTCGGGTGTTGAAGGCGGCCACCAGATCGGCGTCGGCGGTATTGACCACCTTGATGTCGCGCTCGGACATACCCACCGACTCCAACGCCCGCGCCAGCAGGTAGTGGGAAACGCTCAGCTCCACCAGGTTGACCCGCTGGCCCTTGATGGCTTTGAGCTCCGACTGACCCTTGAGAACCACGCCGTCGTTGCCATTGGAGAAGTCGCCCACGATCAATGCCGTGGTGTCCACCCCACTGGCAGCGGGAATGGTCAATGCATCCATGTTGGTCATGGTGCAGCCGTCGTAGCGACCGGCGGTGTACTGGTTGATTGACTCGACGTAGTCATTGATCTGCACCACGTTGATGTCAATATTGTACTTGTCGGCCCATTTTTTAATGATGCCGGCATCCGCGCCATAGCCCCAGGGCATCCAGCCGACATAAATGGACCAGCAGATATCAAAAGATTTGCGCGTTTCGGCATGGGCGGAAGCGCCGGCCAGCAAAGCGCAGGACAGGGTAACGAATGCGCAAAACGCGCGAAGATTGCGGGTGTGGGGCATGATGGAGCTCCCGTCGGGTTACACGTGGATGAGCCAGAGGACCAACAGCAGACGCAAAGCGCCGTGCCATCTCTTGCCTCCCGGGCTTTTATCCCGCCGTGTAACCCCGCAGAGCAAAAGCCCTGGAGGTCGCCAGCTCTTGGACCAGTCACTGTCTCAGAAGAGAAGCCGGAACCCTAG